>NZ_JBHFKZ010000009.1:0-132645 GCF_042879375.1 Photorhabdus sp. RM323S | reverse complement strand
GTCCTGCTACCCGACCAGTTTTTAGGTCATGTTGATACGGCCAGAGACTTTCTGGAGATACATTTGCCCGCGACATTACGGGCCGTTTGTGATCTGGATACACTGCGGTTGGAATCCGGATCGTTTATTGACGACAATCTGAGTGCGTATTATTCCGACATTTTGTATTCATTGAAAACAGCGCAGGGTGACGGTTACGTGTATTGCGTGATCGAACACCAGAGTTCCCCGGATAAGATGATAGCATTTCGGCTTATGCGCTACGGTATTTCAGCCATGCAACGGCATCTGGAACAGGAGCATGAAAAATTACCGCTGGTCATTCCGATGTTGTTCTATCACGGGAAAATCCAGCCGTATCCCTGGAGTACCCATTGGCTCGACTGCTTCGATGATCCAGCTCTGGCGAAGGAAATCTATTCCGGTCCATTCCCGCTGGTAGATGTGACGGTAATATCGGATGATGAGATCCTGACGCATAAACGGGTCGCGCTACTGGAAATGGTACAAAAGCATATCCGGCAGCGTGATATGGCGGAGCTGCTGCAAGAGTTGGTTATACTGCTGACGTATGATTACTATACGGATGAACAGCTAAAAAGCGTGCTAAACTACTTATTACAGGCGGGAGATACCGCCGATCCAGAGGGTTTTATCCGGCGACTGGCAGAACAGTCCCCGAAGTATGAGGAGGTACTGATGACAATAGCACAGAAACTGGAGCAGAAGGGGCACCAGAAAGGATTTATTGAAGGGCGTCAAGAAGGGCGTCAGGAAGGACGTCAAGAAGGACGTCAGGAAGGACTCCAGGAAGGATTGCATAAAGGCGAAAAACAGGGGATCCTGAAAATCGCGTGTGCGATGATCGATATGGGTATCGACCGTGAAACGATAATGAAAACTACCGGGTTGAGCCAGAACGAACTTGAGCAAATACGCCACTAACTCGCGCTGAGAGTTTTTAATCAGCATTTAACGATGCGTGTTAAAAAAGGATCTTACGGCGACTGGCAGAACAGTCCCCGAAGTATGAGGAGGTACTGATGACAATAGCGCAGAAACTGGAGCAGAAGGGGCACCAGAAAGGATTTATTGAAGGGCGTCAGGAAGGACGTCAAGAAGGATTCCAGGAAGGATTGTATAAAGGCGAAAAACAGGGGATCCTGAAAATCGCGTGTGCGATGATCGATATGGGTATCGACTGTGAAACGGTAATGAAAACTACCGGGTTGAGCCAGAACGAACTTGAGCAAATACGCCACTAACTCGTGCTGAGAGCTCTTAATCAGCATTCAACGATGCGTGTTAAACGAGGATCTTACGGTGACTGTCAGAACAGTCACCGAAGTATGAGTATCGACCGTGAAACGGTGATGAAAATCACCGGACTGAGTCAGAGTGAGCTTGAACAAATGTCCGACAAAATTACTGTTGATACGTTATCGGCATAAAAATGCTTGAGTTAATGTACAAAACGCATAGAAGCGGCACATTTACATTCCAAGCGATAAGACCGAGTTTGAATCTACGTGTTTCTGAAATCTCTGTTCTTAAGCAGAGTTAGGGTTATTTACTGATGGTCTTTCCGGCAACGAATGACAACCGAAATATGGGCTGGGCTATCATTTTTGGCAATTAATGGTTTATTTATACGAGCTGTTTCTACACAAATCATATTTTTGTAACCTTCATCACACATATCTTTCATATTATTCGATAATTCAGCACCGGGATTCCAGCATACAACATCACTGTGATGGTAATGGTGAATTTCAATTGTTCGTTTCAGTGAGTTATCTCTTATCAGATTAAAATCTTCTGGTTCTGTATAGATGCGGTCAGTGTGGCCGGTGAAAGTAAGATCTTCTCCTGTTGTGTATTGCTCTTTATCAGCAACAATATCAATAAAACGTTTACCCAGACCACTGACTGAAATCTGATTAATATTACCGACATTCAGATAAGTGTGCAGGGCACAGGTTGCCTGATAATCACCATAGGCTTCCAGTTCCACTTCACAGGTTTCACACAGTTTGAAACGGGCAATCAAGGTAAAATCATAGGGCCACAATTTACGGGTATATTCGTTGTCTTTCAGCGTGAAAGTTAATATTACGCCATTTTCATGTTCATTATGTGCACTGAATTCCCAGGGAAACGTTCTGGCAAAACCGTGATTTGGTGTTCCTACGGGGCCAAACCAGGGCCAACAAATAGGAATACCCCCGCGGATAGCGGTGCCTGCTTTAAATGCTGTTTTCCTGCTTAACCACAATCCCGGTTCTTCATCACTGGGTTGCCAGGCGATGAGGTGCGCCCCTTGCTGGCTGATTGCGCCACGAACTTTAGGATGAGACACGACTATCAATGGGAAGCCATCTATATTCCGTTGACTGATGGAAGGGGAGATTTGTTCTGCAACCGGTAATGCAAAAATTGTATCGCTCATGTGTTATGACCTTATAAACCCAAAGCAGGCATATTGCATGGCCCAAGAATAACGCATGTTGTAAACAGATTAAAACAAAAGAGCCGCAAGGAAAGGCGGCTCTTTTCAGGCAAGGTGATGACTCAGTTATTTAGAGATGTGAGTGATGAGATCCAGCACTTTATTAGAATAACCTGTTTCGTTGTCATACCAGGAAACCAGCTTCACAAAGTTGTCATTCAGGGCAATACCGGCTTTTGCATCAAATACAGAAGTCAGTTTTTCGCCATTGAAATCGTTAGATACAACGTCATCTTCGGTGTAACCCAGAACGCCTTTCAGCTCACCTTCAGCTGCGTCTTTGATGGCATCACAGATTTGCTGATAGGTGGCAGGTTTTTCCAGACGTACAGTCAGGTCAACAACAGAGACGTTAGGAGTAGGAACACGGAAAGCCATACCAGTCAGTTTACCGTTCAGTTCAGGGATAACTTTACCTACTGCTTTAGCCGCACCGGTAGATGATGGGATGATATTCTGAGCGGCGCCACGGCCACCGCGCCAATCTTTTGCAGAAGGGCCATCCACTGTTTTCTGAGTCGCAGTGGTTGCGTGAACAGTGGTCATCAGCCCTTCGACGATGCCGAATTTGTCATTGATAACTTTAGCCAGCGGTGCCAGACAGTTAGTGGTGCAGGAGGCATTGGAAACGATGTCCTGGCCGGCGTAAGCTTTGTGGTTAACACCCATAACAAACATAGGTGTGTCATCTTTGGATGGGCCAGTCAGAACCACTTTTTTCGCACCAGCGATAATGTGCTTACGTGCAGTTTCATCAGTCAGGAAGATACCTGTTGCTTCTGCAACAACATCAACGCCCACTTCATTCCATTTCAGGTTGGCTGGATCTCTTTCTGCTGTAACACGGATAGTTTTACCGTTAACAACCAGGTGGCCGTCTTCTACTTCAACCGTTCCGTTGAAGCGACCGTGAGTTGAATCGTATTTCAGCATGTAAGCCATGTATTTTGCATCCAGCAAATCGTTGATTGCGACGATTTCGATGTCTGAACGTTCTTGTGCAGCACGGAAAACAATACGGCCAATACGACCAAAACCGTTGATACCTACTTTGATAGTCATAGTGTTCCACCAGCTATTTTTTAGTGAATTAAAAATTATTACTAAAGTTACCAAAACCTTGCCAGCCGTCAAGCGGAATCGTGTCAATAGTCGAAAAACATCGACTTTGAGTACACCATTCAGACACTTGCTATACGGTACCAGCAATCGATCCGCCCATCATTATCGGGGCACCGACAGATATTGAAAGTTAATCGGTTAGATATGCGAGTCACATCACAAATAGTAGGATAAATATCTTCAGTTAACCGCTTAAAATAAATTCCACTGATGTAATGTTAATCTTTTGTTATTATCATTTGATTTTATTGAAAACATGAGTCTTATTAAGGTGGTCGTTATGGCTAAGAATCCTGATGTTTCCCTTTATACAGAGCTTACTGATATTCAGCGCCATGTTACCCAGAATGCCGGGACGGAACCGCCATTTTCGGGGAAACTGCTACATAATAAAAAAAGTGGCGTGTATCATTGTCTGTGCTGTGGGCAGCCGTTATTTATGTCCGAGACTAAATTTGATTCTGGCTGTGGCTGGCCGAGTTTTTACCAGCCTGTCAGCGATGATGCGGTACTGTATCTTGATGATAATAGCCATAATATGCAGCGTATTGAAGTTCGTTGCCGCCATTGTGACGCTCATTTGGGGCATGTGTTCGCTGATGGTCCGAAACCAACAGGAGAACGTTTTTGTATCAACTCGGCTGCGTTAAGTTTCACTGATGAAAATACAGGTGAAAAAACAGTAGGTTAGACATTTTTATCATTGCCGGCATTGCCGTTAATTTATGTAAGAAAAATCGTTTCAGCTAATTCTAGAAAATAATAATGAGGAAATATCAATGGAACTGGATGATCTGTTATCTGTAATGACACCAGAAATATATCAACGCCTGGTTCAGGCAGTCGAACTGGGTAAATGGCAGGATGGTGTGCCTCTAACTGTAGAGCAGAAAGAGAATAGCTTGCAAATGATTATGCTATGGCAAGCAAGGCACAACCATGAACCTGAGCATATGACAATCGGTACTGATGGTCAGTTGGTGATGAAGAGTAAACAAGAACTGAAAGCGGCCTTTCAGTCTGAAATGGTGGCAACATTTAAACCATAATCTTCGCAAGATGGATATGAAAAGGCTGAGTTTGTTGAACTCAGCCTGGCCTTGATGGGTATCAGAAAAGGGCTCTTTCTAACTGGGCAAGTTCTATCAGGATCGCGCCTTGCGCTTTTATCTCTTTGTATGCGGATTGGCTGTCACCTGGACTGAGGTTAACCCCCCGACAACCATCAGTGATTACCCAGGTTTCATAACCTAATGCCAGCGCATCCAGCGCGGTAAACTTCACACAATAATCAGTGGCAATACCAATAATAAACAGGCGTTCAATTTGCTCTGTTTGCAACCAGTCGTCAAGCCGGGTTTTACTCTGATGGCCGTTATCAAAGAAAGCGCTGTAGCTGTCGATCTGTGGATTTTCGCCTTTGTAGAAAATCTCAATAATGGCCTGCTTGTTCAGTTGTGGATGGAAATCAGCGCCATGTTGCCCCTGAACACAGTGTTCCGGCCACCATACTTGCGGAATACCGTTCAGTATACCGATATCCCCGATCTTCTGACCGGAGTTTACTGCGAAGCTCATATGTTCAGCAGGGTGCCAGTCTTGGGTGGCAATAATGCTGATATTGTGTTTCAGACAGATATCAATTGCCTGATTTGCAACATCAATGACGTGTTCACTCTCTTTTACGGCCAATGCACCGCCGGTACAGAAATCATTCTGTAGATCAATAAGTAATAGGGCTGTTTTCATCTCTTTCTCGGATTATTTGTCGGCATAACTTAATTCACCACGTAAATTTTGTTGCATTAAATAACGAATTTTTTCATTGCCATAAGGTTGACTGAGTAAATAGTGCAACTTAGTTAAAGTTGCTTCAAAGGTCATATCGTAGCCACTGATAACACCGGCTTCAGCCAAAGCATGACCGGTTGCGTAACCATCCATGTTTACCCTGCCAGAAATGCACTGGGTCAGATTGACAACCACAATCCCTCTCTCTGTTGCCTGTTTTAGCGTTTTCAATAATTCAGGGTGCTGTGGTGCATTGCCGACGCCATATGAGCGCAGGATTAAGGCTTTAACCGGTTGCATTAAAATATTGTTCACAACCTGACTGGAAAGGCCGGGATAAATGGTTATCACGCCAATAGGCTGATGAGTGATCTGATGAGTGATAAATGCACCACGGCTGGCGGGGGCCGGACCTGCATTGAAGGTTTTGATGTTAATACCTGCTTCCATCAATGGGGAGCAGTTTGGTGAGGCAAAAGCATCGAAACCGTCCGCATGTGCTTTGACCGTCCGGTTCCCACGGAACAATTTATTATTGAAAAACAGGCTGACCTCGTTAACGGGGTAGTTAGCGGCAAGATAAAGTGCATTCAGCAAATTTGTCTGTCCGTCAGAGCGTAGTGCTTCCAGCGGGATTTGTGATCCTGTCACAATCACCGGCTTACCCAGATTCTCAAACATAAAAGAGAGCGCGGATGCGGTAAATGCCATCGTATCCGTGCCATGCAGGATCACGAAACCATCATAATCATCGTAATTTTGCCGGATATCATCAGCGATGAGTTGCCAGTCTTCTGGGGTCATATCAGAAGAATCAATCAGTGGGTGATGTTCACGGAGGGTGAATGTTGGCATTTCAGACCGGTGGAATTCGGGCATTTTGGTGAGCTGGCGCTGTAAATGGCCGGAAACGGGAATGTATCCCTGAGATGAACGTTGCATCCCAATGGTTCCGCCAGTATAGACGACATAAATAGATTTTTTCTGCATGACTATGCCTCGTAAAAAGATCAGCTGGATTATAGGAGCATTACAAAATAAAAAAAGCCTGACAGGGTATCTGTCAGGCTAAAAACGTCATTAATTAAGTTATCACCAGGATCATACCGGGGAATTCCAGCGGCATGTTTCTGCTAATATCATGCATTATGATGGTTTTTTAGCGAATATCTCCACAGTTTAAACAGAACGCATAACGATTTTGTGGATCATTCAAATGGCGATAGAACTCAGCTTGTTGTTTTACTGCCTGAGCGGCCTGTGTCAGTGGTGCGGGTAGCCATGCCTGAATCGCTTCCGGTACGATAGCTTGAGTGGTTGCCGTCAGTTGGTTCATCAGCAACTCACTGAATGACATTTCCGGCTGCATCCAATCAAGTTCTGGGTGATCCAATTTTGCCAATTCAGCTGTTTTGACAACCGCGTCGTCGAAATCACCTAATTGGTCGACCAATCCATTGGTTTTAGCGTCATTACCAATCCATACATGCCCCTGAGCAATGTTATCGACCTCTTCTGATGTCTTATTGCGTGAGTCAGCAACCAGGCCAATAAAGTTCTTATAGCCATTCTCAATATTAAGCTGCATCAACTCTGAGAACTCTTTACTGAGCCCTTTAGTGACAGAAATACCCGCCAGTGGTGTTGTGGAAACGCCATCCGTGTGGATACCAATATGATCCAAACTGTTTTCATAAGTACTGATGACACCGAAGATCCCAATAGAACCGGTCAGCGTACTTTGGTTTGCAATGATGTAATTGGCGGGGGTGGAGATCCAGTAACCACCGGATGCAGCCATTCCACCCATAGAAACAACGACCGGCTTATTCGTTGCACGCAGAGCAGCTAGCTCGGTGCGGATAACATCGGAAGCGCTAACGCTGCCTCCGGGGCTGTTTACCCGCAGAATAACGGCTTTGATATTATCATCCAAACGCGCTTGGCGGATCTGCGCAGCGGTTGTATCACCGCCAACCATTCCTGGAACCTGTTGACCATCAACGATCGCGCCTTGCGCTATGATAACGGCAATATTGCCCTTGGATGATGATTTATTTGCCAGCAATTGTGGCGCGTAATCATAAATACTGATGGCATTGAAATGTCGGTTTTTCTCATCCCAGCCAAAGGCTTTTGTCATTTCATTTTCAATGATATTGCGTGGAGCGACATAATCGACCAGTTTGCGTTTAAGTGCATATTGGGCATTATCTCCTCCGACAGCACGCAGACCGGCAATCATCTCATCCGCACCTGGGAATACCTGATGAACAGAAAGTTTGCGGTTAGCGGAGATAGTATTGAGGTAGTTGTGCCAAAGACCGTTGACCCAACGGCTGTCAGCTTCCCGTGCAGCTGGAGACATATCATCGCGCATAACCGGCTCTACGGCTGATTTATACGTCCCGACCCGGAAAATATGGGTGGTGACTTTCAGTGAATCCAGTAGGGATTTGTAATAGAGGTTATTAGTTGAATAGCCATAAAGACCAACCGTACCTTGTGGCGACAGATAAATTTTATCGGCAAAAGTGGCCAGATAATATTGCGGCTGGTTGTAGTTATCACTGATAGCGTAAACGGGTTTGCCGGAGGTTTTAAATTCATTAATCGCTTTACCGATATACTGCATCGATGGCTGGTCAGCGCCGATGAAATCGTCAAGTTTCAGCACCAGACCGGTGATTTTGTCATCGGTTTTTGCCTGACGAATCGTATCAACAATATCAAACAGAGAATTTTCCTGTAATTTATTGCCGGATGAACCAAACAGTTCACGTCCCAATTGATTCAATGGGTTACGGCTGGAAACCTGATCCACAACAACACCGGTGAGATTGACATACAAGGCTCCCCGATAACTATCCACCGCTTTATTGGGCTGTTGATAGAGCATAAAGCCCCCAACAATCACCAAGATAAGCAGGATAAAAATCAGGTTTGAAATGACTTCCCGAACAAAATTCAGCAGTCGCCAACTCCATTTAAATAATCTTGCGACCCACTTCCATAAAATACGCATATCATCTCCAAAGATAGGATCAAGTAGGGCTATCCTAATGACCAGACATATAAATGTCAGCTTCAAATAGTGTCAAATTGTCCGAAAAAGCCGTTTTTGGGCTTTTATTCGTTAACAAATAAACAGAAAATGTTAGCTTATAACAAAATAGCTTATTCAGGAGAAAAAATATGAATGCATTAGAACTCTTGTTAAACCGACGTTCAGCATCACGTTTAACGACACCGGCACCTCAAGGTGAAGCATTACAGAATATTCTGGCCGCAGGTATGAGAGCGCCTGATCATGGCGCATTACGGCCGTGGCGCTTTATTGTCATGCAGGATGAAGGTATTGATCGGTTTAGCCAATTACTCCACCAGGCTGCCGTTGACGGTCATCTGGGGGTTGAAGCGGAAGAAAAAGCAAAAAGTGCGCCTTATCGTGCACCATTAATTATCGCTGTGCTGGCAAAGGTAATGGAGAATTCCAAGATACCGGAATGGGAACAAGTGGTTTCTGCCGGTTGTACTGTGCACGCGATGCAAATGGCGGCGGTGGCGCAAGGGTTTGGTGGTATCTGGCGCACCGGTTCATGGACTGATGATGATACGGTGCGTACTGGTCTGGGTTGTAATGAGTATGACAAGGTAGTAGGTTTTCTCTACCTTGGAACGCCTGTTTTAAAAGCGCCAGGCAAAGTTGCCACGCCGGATATGACTAATTTTGTCAGCTACTTCTGACCGGAGTCTGTTATGTCAACAGAAGTTCGCCTTACCCAGTACAGCCACGGTGCTGGATGCGGCTGTAAAATTTCACCGAAAGTTTTGGAAACCATTCTGCATAGTGAGCAGGAAAAATTTCTTGATCCTCACTTATTGGTGGGTAATGAAACGCGTGATGATGCGGCGGTTTATGATATTGGTAATGGTACGGGCATCATCAGTACGACAGATTTCTTTATGCCGATCGTTGATGATCCATTTGATTTTGGACGGATTGCCGCGACAAATGCTATCAGCGATATTTATGCAATGGGCGGTAAGCCCATTATGGCGATAGCGATCCTGGGATGGCCGATTGATAAACTGGCACCGGAAATTGCCCGTAAGGTGATTGAAGGTGGCCGGGCTGTTTGTAAAGAAGCGGGAATTTCACTGGCGGGAGGACATTCTATTGATGCACCTGAGCCTATTTTTGGTCTGGCTGTAACCGGTATCGTTAACATTGATCGGGTGAAACGGAACAGTGCAGCGAAAGCCGGTAGCCAGCTATTTTTGACAAAGCCGCTTGGCATTGGGGTATTGACCACGGCGGAGAAAAAAAGCCTGTTGTTGCCTGAGCATCAAGGCGTCGCGACAGCAACTATGTGCTGCCTAAATAAACCGGGGGTTGATCTTGCCGAAGTTGCGGGTGTGACAGCAATGACTGATGTGACCGGGTTTGGTCTGTTAGGGCATTTGAGTGAAATTTGTCAAGGATCGGGTGTCCGGGCAACTCTCCATTTTTCAAAAATTCCTAAGCTGCCGGAAGTGGGATCCTATATTGAAAAAGGGTGTGTTCCAGGGGGCACTGGGCGTAATTTTGACAGTTATGGTCATCTTATTGGTGAAATGACAGTGCTTCAGCGTAACCTGTTATGTGATCCGCAAACATCAGGTGGCTTGCTGCTGGCCGTTCTGCCAGAAGCGGTAGATGAAGTGAAAATGATTGCACGATGTCATGGCATTGAACTGACAGCAATAGGTGAGTTGTCTGAGCAACAGTCAGGCAGAGTGCTGATTGAGGTTAATGAATAATATCCATGCGGCTTTTTATTGCAGAAAAACCCAGCCTGGCCAGGGCGATTGCTGATGTTTTACCGAAACCGCATCGCCGTGGCGATGGCTTTATTGCTTGTGGAAATAACCAGTTTGTGACTTGGTGTATTGGGCACTTACTGGAGCAGGCGGAGCCTGATGCTTATGACAGTCGCTTTGCCCGTTGGTCGCTGGTTGATCTTCCTATCATTCCGGAGAAATGGCAGTTAAAACCGCGATCTTCTGTGGCGAAACAGCTCAACGTCATCCGGGAGTTACTGGAAAAAGCAGATGAAGTGGTACATGCGGGCGACCCGGATCGTGAAGGGCAACTGCTGGTGGATGAGGTTCTGGATTTTTTGAAATTGGATGGTGAAAAGCGAAAAAATGTTCATCGTTGCCTGATAAGTGATCTAAATCCACAAGCAGTTACCAGAGCTATTGATAGATTGAGAAATAACCGGGATTTTATCCCGCTGTGTGTTTCCGCTCTCGCCAGAGCCAGGGCTGATTGGTTGTATGGCATTAACATGACCCGGGCTTATACTTTGCTTGGACGCAATGCGGGGTACCAGGGGGTATTATCTGTTGGGCGGGTTCAGACACCGGTTTTAGGGTTAGTTGTTCGTCGGGATGAAGAGATTGAGCATTTCGTACCAAAAGATTTCTTTGAGGTGAAAGCGCATATTGTTACGCCAAAGGATGAGCGTTTTATCGCTCTCTGGCAGCCAAGTGAATCTTGTATTGATTTTCTGGATGAAGAAGGGCGATTGATACATCGGCCTTTGGCTGAACATGTTGTTGCCAGAATCACCGGCCAGCCAGCCTATGTGACATCCTATCAGGATAAACGGGAATCTGAAGTTGCTCCCTTGCCGTTTTCATTATCTTCGTTACAGATTGAAGCCGCCAAACGTTTTGGTCTGAATGCACAGCAAGTGTTGGATATTTGCCAGCGATTGTATGAAACGCATAAGCTGATTACTTATCCTCGTTCTGATTGCCGTTATTTGCCGGAAGAGCACTTTGCCGGGTGCCATGCGGTGCTTAATGCAATATCCGTTCATACAACCAATCTGTTGCCACAAGCATTACTGGAAACAGACAGAAAGAATCGTTGTTGGGATGATAAAAAGGTTGATGCTCACCATGCAATTATTCCTACGGCACGAAGTAATCATATCAATCTGACAGATAATGAAGCGAATATTTATGGTTTGATTGCCAGACAATATTTGATGCAATTTTTTCCAGATGCCATATTCCGTAAATGTATTATTGAATTGGAAATTGCCGGTGGCAGATTTATTGCTAAAGCGCGTTTTCTTGCTGAGGCAGGTTGGAGAACATTGCTTGGTAATAAAGAGCGTGATGAAGAAAACGACGGAACACCATTACCGGTTGTTGCTAAAGGTGATGAATTATTGTGTGAAAGAGGGGAGGTGGTAGAACGCCAAACTCAACCGCCAAAGCCATTTACTGATGCCACTATCCTTTCTGCTATGACGGGGATTGCCCGTTTTGTGCAGGATAAGGAATTGAAGAAAGTCCTTCGTGCAACGGATGGGCTGGGAACTGAAGCAACACGTGCCGGCATTATCGAACTGTTGTTTAAACGGGAGTTTCTTTATAAAAAAGGGCGTCATATTCATGCAACGCCTGCGGGTAGGGCACTTATTCATGTATTGCCTGATATGGCCGCTTTACCGGATATGACAGCCCACTGGGAGTCCCGGTTAACGCAAATCAGCGAAAAACAGTTCCGTTATCAAGATTTCATGGGGCCACTTGAGGAGACATTGCAGCAATTAATTTGGCAGGCTAAACAGAACCGTAATTTAAAAGCTTTTCGTGATTTGCCTCCGGTTCCGGTCAAAGAGAAAAAAGGGAAAAAAACAAAGTCGACAAAAAACACTAAAGTAACCGCGCCGTAGGGCGCAGTTGCTACGTTATTTTAAAAGAAATGGTTGATATTCGGCGTTAACAGAATATCACATTTCAAATTCTACCCAGACAGGCGCATGATCTGACGGTTTTTCCATTTCACGGATTTTATAATCAATACCGGTCGCAATACAGCGCTCCGCTAAGGGCTTACTGGCAAGAAATAAATCGATACGCAGCCCGCGATTATCATCAAACCCTTTTGAACGATAATCAAACCAAGAAAATTGGTCGTTACATTCAGGATTCAGGTTCCTGAATGTATCAACCAGACCCCAACTTTTCAGGCGATCCATCCAATCCCTTTCTTCCGGCAGGAAAGAACATTTACCTGTTTTTAACCAGCGTTTTTGGTTGTTCTCACCAATGCCGATATCCAGATCTGTCGGACTGATATTCATATCCCCCATGATAATCACTTGTGATTGAGGCGATAAATTTTGCTCCAGATAGTTTTGCAGGTCCTGATAAAACTTCTCTTTTGCAGGAAATTTCACTGGATGGTCACGGCTTTCTCCCTGTGGAAAATAGCCATTAATGACGGTCAATCGCCCGTGAGGGGTTTCCATATCAGCCATAATAATACGGCGTTGGACATCTTCATTGTCCCCGGGAAAACCACGGCGCACAGCAAGAGGAGCCTGACGTGTTAACAGTGCAACGCCGTAATGGGCTTTCTGACCGTAATAAAACACATGATAGCCAAGTTTCCTCACTTCTTCTAAAGGAAATGCGTCATCATGAACTTTTGTTTCCTGTAGGCCGATAACATCGGGTTGATGTTGCTCGACGATAGCAGCTAACTGATGGGGGCGGGCACGTAATCCATTAATATTAAAAGAGATAAATTTCATCTTTTACAGCCATCCAGTGAAAAGACACAAGAACAATAATAACAGATGGATCTTAAAAAGTAACTATTGACAATGGTCAGAACGAAATAGTAACGGAACCCCTAATATTATAATTAATTGTGAAAAATATAATAATTTATGGTGAGAAAACACTGTGGTTAGACCGTTTTTATCTCTAGTGTTACAAAAATTGATTACTGAAAAATGTAGAACCCTATCCTAATCTTTGATAGAAAATTGAGCTCGTTAGTAATGTTTATATTTTCTAATGGTTGATTGGTTGAGATTAATTTTTGAACCATGATAAACATGAATAATAGAGTTTATTGAGCCACCTATGTATTGAACATAAGCTTTTTTTATGTGGTATATGTTTGAGAAGTATTTGTTTTTTTGTACAAAATTTACGCCTTCACAGTATCAAACTGATTTAACTGTCATTTGGTGAAGGCTATTTCAAAGAAATTATTTTAGCCACAAGTTATATAGGAACGGTGAATTATGTTTTTTTCTCGTAAATTAGAAGCATTCATGGCAGTGGTGGAAAATGGTTCTTTAAGTAAAGCGGCAAGAGTGATGAACCGTACAACTCCTCCAGTAGCTAAATCAATCAAAGACTTCGAAGCAACATTAGGGAAGCGCCTTTTTAAAAGGGAGAAATTTGGGATGAGTCTGACTAAAGATGGTTTAGAATTATATAATGATCTTAAAGATCTTTATTTACAAGAAAAAGAAATAACTAAAAAACATATCAGTGGTAGTATATGTAACATAGTTAATATTTATTACGATTGGGGGAAAAACAAACACCTAATTTATTTATATAAGGCAGCTGACAGAAATAGCTCCCAAGTAAATATATTCCGGTTTAGTTATGATAACATTGAAGAAATAGTAGATTATGACGGCAACACGCTCATTATGAGCTCAGAAAAGATACTAAGTGACCGTTTTAGTCTTATTCGCAAAATAAAAGGACCAGAATTGGGAATTTGCTGCCGAAAAGAGTTATTGGATATTGCTGGCGGTGATGTAATGCAATTACTAAAAAATAATACTTGGTTGTGTGATCCTGTACTTTATAAAAGCAGTTTCATTAAAAATCTGGAAGAAGAAGTTATTCAAAGTGGTGGCAAAGTGAATATGCGTCAGATGGATAATATGGGGTGCTGCATGAATTTCATTTATTCAAGAGACTATATTTTCATTACAGATTCTCATCCTGATGAATTGGAAGGAGGTGATGCTTTAAGTTTTGTTCCTATTGAAAAGCCGGGTGCAACAAACCAATGTTATATTTATAAGTCTAAATCACATTCAAGTGTACTTAATCGTTTTATCGATTCAGTAAATGATATGAGTTAAGTTTATTCTACGCGGAGTAGATTATTGTAAGCTCCGCGTTGTTGTTTTGCGGAGATGATGATAGAAAGTTTTCACTGTACCCAGGTGATAAATTTTAATTTATATTTATTATTTTTTGTTATACCCAGAATAATTTTTTATGGTGGCAGGGAAAGATAGACTGTTTCCTCGCCTTTTGGACTAACACACTGTAAGCACTACGCTATTATTTTGCTTTGCTTAATTCGAACCACATGATTTCTAAGCCGGGGTTCTCCCGGCTTCAGGCTTTCAGGGACGGCTACAGCCTCTCCTGGTGATATTCATCCTCTGACGCGTTCACCACAACCTTGTTTTATTGTCTTAGCCACGGCGTTGCAGTGCGCCAAAAAATGATGTTCGCCCCCAGATAGTTTTCTAGGTCAGAGCCGGTTCCTGAACCGCCATCGCGACCAAATCCAGCTTGCCTTTGTAACGGTTGAAAAAGGGATAGGTGTTTTTCATCTGTGCGGATTGATATGGCACGATATCGGGACCACCCAGGCCGATCTTATTTTTCGACGCGAAATTAAATGGGCGGGACATGTATTGATGATCATTATTCCATTCACATGGTCAGAAGTTAACGTATTGCCCCACGTAGGATTTTTTGAATACCTGGCGGGCAAAATGTCAATATCAATGGTGGTTTCTGACAGATTAATGCTGGCAATACGGTCATCAAACTCTTTTGGATCTTACTTAAGCAACATCAGATCTTTTTCGATCGCGGAAAAATCGATAATTTTGTGGTTTTGCGGCTAATGCAGCAGTTGACAGTAAACTAAAAATCAGGCTGGTGGAGATGAGTTGTTTTAACATCTTTTTTCTTAATTGTAGGAGCCTATAGATAGGTTATGACTGTTTAATCAGGTGAATAGTTCCGTTGACTTATGAATTTGTTTAACATCGTAAAGTTACTTTATGCATTAATTGGTAATATTAGACTGACAACTCATCTTCTCATCAATGCTGGGTTTTCTTCGAATATGGGTAATTCTTTTCTACGTTTTAACCCTCATTGAACTATCTTTTTGTAATTAAACCTTCATTAAGAGATCACTAAGAATATTCCTAAAAATGCCACTGATTATGAGATTTATGGACGATGTTGTTTAATTATCGTTTAGTTAAATATAGCGTAATTGAGATTAATTCTCTTTCGTATTAAGGAGAATGATATTCAGATTACTTGCTAAATGAATGAGAGGATGGCAATGGTAGAATAGATAAATTTACTCTTTGAAATGGATTTTTGTTAAATAACGCTTTGAAATTTAAACGAAAATTTATTAAATTAAAGTCAGTGAAATAGTAGGGGTGCATCATTGCATTTGCGATTTATTAAAGTGCAAAACAGAAAAACTGATACTGAAATAATTTTGGCAATCCAGATTGAAAGAATCAATAAAATATTTCCTGAAAATAAATTTCATATTGTTTGGGTTTTTTTGATATGTTATGTTTTCCATGTTCTTCATATTAGCTTTTGTATACCCTCGTTAAGGGAATAACCTTATCCAGAAACAACTCATCCCATTAACACAATAGAAGATAAGGAGTAGATAATGGATAAACCAATTGAAAAAGAAGAAGAAAAAGAAAATGAAATTTATCTTCATCCTGAATATGATGAATGTGGTCGTCCGTACTACAACGTACCTAATGCCAGAATAGAAGAAAACCTGATAGCGGTTTGTTTGAAATACGCGAGTAAGGTGATCCCGGTGATTTTCCTGCCGGGGGTAATGGGGAGTAATTTAAAATCTAAAGATGGTGTTCCGGTCTGGTTGGTAAATTCTCAGCTTGGTGTTGCAGGTTGGATATCAAAGGATGCTTCTTATAGGAAAAGAACGTTAGATCCTCAGAACACTGATATTTACGATTCAGGTGCAATAAATAATTACATTGCAGAGGGAAGGAAATTCCCTGATCGCTATCAACGTGGTTGGGGAGAGGTGGCCTATCTGAGCTATGGTCATTTTTTGCCTTGGCTTCAATTAGTGCTGGATGATGAGCGTCTGGTGTTTGAGTATCGTATGGAAGGGCAGGGAAAGAAGACCGCTCGTCAACAATTGATTGGTCAGAATCTGGGTGCTGAATGGGGTGAAGAACCACTGACAGCGGAAGAGGTTGGACACAGTTATCGTTTTATGTACCCGGTTCATGTGATGGGCTATAACTGGCTGCAATCCAATGAGGATTCCGCCAAGAAGCTGGCAAAATATGTTGATAAAGTTTTAGCCTTTTACGGTAAACGTTGTGCAGCAAATAAGGTTATTTTAGTCACTCATTCAATGGGGGGCTTAGTGGCCCGCCATTATTCAGAACAGTTGGGTGGGCGGGATAAAATTTTAGGTATCGTGCATGGCGTTATGCCTGATACGGGTTCACCCATGACTTATAAGAGGATGAAAACCGGTGAAGATGGCATAACTGGGATGGTGATCGGCAGTAATGGTGCCGAGATGACCCCAGTATTGGCACAGTCTCCCGGTCCTTTACAGCTTCTGCCGGGAAAGGCGTATGGTAAAGGTTGGTTACATATCGCTGATGGTAAAATCATGCACAAGTTGCCGGAATCAGACCCATATCAGGAAATCTATCTGGAAAAGAACCGATGGTGGGGATTATGTGAAATCCGGTTTTTAAATCCGGATAAAGAAGATAAATGGAAAAATGAAGAAAGCTGGAGTAATTATTTGAAATCAATGAATAATACAGTTATGCCATTTATTGAAGAGTTGAGTGGTAAATACCACCCTAATACTTATGCCTTTTATGGTACTAGTGAAAAAAACTTATCGTATGGAATTATCTCCTGGAGAGAGGTAAGTAAAGATTATTACAATAAAACAGAAGATTATTCCGGCATGACATTTAATCAACCGTTATATGATCCTTTTGATTTGGAAACCGGCACAACACGTATGGTTCAATTTTCTGTCGGGCCTTCTTTTCAGGATATTGCCGCGAAAACTTTTAAACTGGCACCTCCAGAGGAGAAAGGGGATGGTACCGTGCCGGAACAGGCTGGCCGTATTCCAACTAGAAAATTACACAGCCAGTTAGCAACGGATGTTGACCATGAAGGGGCATATAACGAGGATAAAGCCCGGTTATTTACCCTGCGTTCAATTGTGAAGATAGTTCAGGCGGTGAAGATTGAATAAGAAAAATATCTTCCTTATTTTATTGTTTGTATTAGCTATTTATGCCCTCTGGCGATGGTATTTCCCTGATCCTTATCATCCCAATTTAACCGAGAAGGAAAAGCAAGTGACAACAGAAATGTTAGTAAATAGGCAAACCCGTTGTGTAGGCCGTTATCTGATTGATATCCCCGCAGTATTTGGCAATGTTATCCATGATGGGATATTTATTGGTGATGCGAAAATAGAAACGGAACGTTTGTATCCACCTGAATTTGCATATCGGATAGAAGCAAGAGAACAGGAATTAAAGACGATGCAATATGTTAAGCCGAAAGATATGCCTTTTTTAAAAAAAGTCTATCGTCTGCAAGATAATATGGACGGTGTGATTTTTGACAGGAATAAAAGTTCTGGTGTTCCTGGCTTTGCCCGAGTATTAGAAGCGCATTTGTATAGTCATGGTGTTGCTTTTACTGTAACAATGGAATTTATGGAGTTATCAGATGATAAGTATAAAGAAGATAGAGATTTTTATATAAGGAATGGATTTTCTGAAAGGAAATACAATGAGTTGTATCAAACCCTAGAAAAAATGAAAGGACTGCTTTCCCGAATCAGCGGCAGAAAAGATACAGAAATCCCAACTGTTGCTGGAACCTGTATTCCTGATGGGTTTATTGCTGGTAATTGGAATGAGAAAGAGAACATGACCTTTGTTTATCAAGGAAACAAGGATGATCATTTCACGTTCAGTATTGAAGTCATTAATGACCTTACGGGGGAAAATACGTTGCTTGAACGTATTGGTAAAATTGAAAAGGATTTGCATGCTAACCGTGGCGGAATAGCCAGGAAGGGAAAACGGGAAGTAAACGGTATTCATGGGGAAGAATTATTAGCAATCGGTTTGCAACCTTTTGACAATAATCCCCGGTATCAATTTGATCTTATTGCAAATGAAACCGCAGGAGATTATAAAAACCCCTATGTTAGTATTATGTTAATGAATTATCAGTTACCTCCGACGCCTTATACTGGAGATGAGCTGATTACATTTTGGGATACGGTAACGAGTACCTTTCGTAAAAGGCCGGGTGCGTTCTAATAGCAATAAAAACACGTTTTAAGTGAAAACGCTTATAGGGATATAAGGGTTAGAAATTGGGGTGGAGAGACAAGTAAACACGAATATGTACCTTAATGTTCAGTTGTGAATGTGGTTCAGGCGGTGAAGATTGAATAAGAAAAATATCTTCCTTATTTTATTGTTTGTATTAGCTATTTATGCCCTGTGGCGATGGTATTTCCCTGATCCTTATCATCCCAGTTTAACCGAGAAGGAAAAGCAAGTGACAACAGAAATGTTAGCAAATAGGCAAACCCGTTGTGTAGGCCGTTATCTGATTGATATCCCCGCAGTATTTGGCAATGTTATCCATGATGGGATATTTATTGGTGATGCGAAAATAGAAACGGAACGTTTGTATCCACCTGAATTTGCATATCGGATAGAAGCAAGAGAGCAAGAGTTGAAGACGGCGAAAACTATCGATCCGAAAGACATGCCTTTTCTAAAAAAAGTTCATCGCTTACAAGGGAATCTGAATGGTGTAATTTTTGATAGAAATGAGAACATTGATGAGCCAGGTTTCGGTAGAGTGTTGGAAGCGCATTTATACAATAATGGCGTTGCATTTAAAATTGTAATGGAAATGTTGGATTTGTCTGATGCTAAATATGCCAGTGACAAGGAAGATTTTATTAAAGCGGAGGTTCCTGAAAGAGAGCTGAATACTACAGATAGAACCCTGGAGGAAATGAGAAGACTGCTTTCCCGAATCAGTGGCAGAAAAGATACAGAAATCCCGACTGTTGCTGGAACCTGTATTCCTGATGGGTTTATTGCCGGTAATTGGAATGAGAAAGAGAACATGACCTTTGTTTATCAAGGAAACAAGGATGATCATTTCACGTTCAGTATTGAAATCATTAATGACCTTACGGGGGAAAATACGTTGCTTGAACGTATTGGTAAAATTGAAAAGGATTTGCATGCTAACCGTGGCGGAATAGCTAGGAAGGGAAAACGGGAAGTAAACGGTATTCATGGGGAAGAATTATTAGCAATTGGTCTGCAACCTTTTGACAATAATCCTCGATATCAATTTGATCTTATTGCAAATGAAACCGCAGGAGATTATAAAAACCCCTATGTTAGTATTATGTTAATGAATTATCAGTTACCTCCGACGCCTTATACTGGAGATGAGCTGATTACATTTTGGGATACGGTAACGAGTACCTTTCGTAAAAGGCCGGGTGCTTTCTAATAGCAATAAAAACACGTTTTAAATTAAATGTTTTACTGCCTATTATGGCTATTATTCTGTCGGTAAAAGGTCAGGTATTTTTAAAAGTAATGAACTAATCAGAGGTTGAATATGATTGAATTTATTTCTTGCCCTAAAAAGAAGCAGGGCATTAATCCGGTTATGATGGGTGATTGCTTTTGCTATATTTTAAGTCCTGCGTTCCATAACCATATCGAGTCATTATCATGAGCTGGCCTATTCCTGAAATACCTGAACTTAAACCAGTAGCGCCTTTGCGCTATAAATTATGGTTTATCATTTTGCTTTTAATACTGGTTGCCGGCACACTCGTTTATGCTTTTCTAAAAGACACGACCGATTTCGTTCACGCGGCGCTTTATAGCAGCTTACCCTCCTTCCTGGTATGGCTGATGTTATTTGGCGCAGTGTTAAATCGCTATGAGCAATATTGCATGGCAGCGTATGCCTGGGAAGAGGCCAGTGCTGAAACCCGTTTCCAATGGCAGCAATGGAGCAGAAAACAACTGGCTGTGGTTGGTAATATTATTTTGACGCCTGAACAGCAAGGCATGGCATCATTATTAGGTGATTCGAAAGATATTCCTGCTTGTCCTCATCGAGGGCGTGCATTATTTTCGCCATTAAGAGATATCCCGCAATTGTTGGATAAAATTGATCAGGATTTTGAAAAACAATGCCCGGGTTATCGCTACCTTCTGCGTAAGGTTTATCTCGCAGAATCCCCTTCTATCGATTTGTCTCGCTATCAGGAATTGATCAGCCAACGCTGGAAAGTACAACGGGTAAACATAGCGAACCGGGATGAGATCGATAAGTTATATAATGAGGCGACTTTTGAAGGGCTAATAATGGTTATCGCCTTGCAGCTTTGGCCTGCTAAGGATGATAGAGAGGCGTACAGTGAATTTGTGTCTGCTCAACTATTCTCATCCACAAAATTTGCTACTCAAAAGAAGTTAAACATTCTTGCTGGTATGGTGCGTCCTTTACCTTCGTTACCGGGAGAAATAATAAAAGATTTGCATGTATTGTTTGAATATAACCGCATTGATAAAAATAACATGAAACACCTTTGGGTAACGGGTATCACTAACAAGGTGCGGACTGAGCTGATGATTTACAGTTATGATAATTCGCTCAGTTTCTCCCCGGAGAACCCGATTCATTTAATCGATCACTCTTTTGGTCAGCCCGGGCCACTGTCTGTTTTTTTGACATCAGCCATGCTGACAGAAGCAATTCACCTGACAAATAGCGACCATATCGTCATTAATCAATTACCTGAGGGTAGCGCAGTACTCTATTTAATGACGAAGGAATTACATTGATGAAAAAACAAATAACCTCAATGCTATTAATGGTGGGAATGTTTTCTCATCGTTATGAGTCATGATCTTTTTTTATTAAAGCGGCCCATCAATTACTGGAGTGAGCCGCGCAGGAGAGTTGATAACTTTAATTTACCGCCATTGACGGAGAATTAGCCGATCTGCAAATAAAAGTCATCATTATTTCTTAGCCAGAAAAGGGGCGGTATATAGGATAGTCGATAGCCAGATGCTTGCCGTGATGAACATAATAATAAGCCTAGTGAAACGCCAATAAGACGGCTTTGGGGTTGTATCAGTGGGTAATTGGGTATTTTTTGACTGATTATCATTTTGTTCATTATCCTGAAATGGCAGGATAAAACGATAGCCTTGTCGGTATACGGTGTGGATTGCTTCACCCAGGTCACAATAGCGTAGTGTTCGGCGTAATTTACAGATCAATTGCAGTAGATTGGTTTCTGCTACACCATTTTTGCGCTCAGGCCAAACCAAAGGGATGAGTTGCTCCCGGTTTAACGTATTCCCTTGCGATGCATGTTCCCACAGGGCGAGTAGCAGGCGTTTCTCTTTTTCCGTAATGACAAATATGTTTTTACCATGGATTATTTTGTTTGAGTCACAGTCTAAATAAACATCTCTAGTTATTTTCAGCATAACGCATTCTCTGCCTCTGTTTAGTGTTTGTCTATTCGTCATAGCTAGGAGAGCTCAAATAGGCTTATGCCTGTTAAAATTTATATAATTTCTGCATGAGTAATGCAAGAAAATAAATGATTTAAAATTTTTTATTTTATTTTATTTTGTCATGTGGGTTATTTTTCTGTTTCTTATTAAGAAATAAAATTAATGATAATTATTTATAAGCTTTATTTATATTTATGATGAGTTGTCTATTTACTTTGGAAACAGAGGAGATCTTCATAATTCATAATTATAGATAAGAACTTTTTAGGGGTTAATGAGTGAATAAATCATCATGAGTAATAACCCAATCAATTGAATGGTGTTTGTCTATGGTGTTGAATTAATAGGTAAAAGTATAAATTAAAATAATTAATTTTTATTTTTAACTTTTATTTAAGTGTGATTGAGCGATTATTGGTCCATGAATAACTCCAACGTGATATTTATTACGTATTAACTGAGTTAGTCATTGGTCAGTAGTCGTTAGATCGCCTCATTCTTTAACGAGGGTGTGGATATATGAATATAAAGCCAGGCGGATATACCAGAATTGGGCATGATACCTAAGGGCGGTAGCGTACCTGAAATGATAATGATGAGTATTCTAACCCAGCTTATAAATGTAATAAACTCCTTAGAAGGAAATAACAATGTCTACAACTGCCGAGCAAATTGCTGTTCAATACCCCATTCCCACTTACCGTTTTGTTGTTACTGTTGGTGATGAACAAATGTCTTTTCAAAGCGTATCGGGATTAGATATCAGCTATGACACAATTGAATATCGTGATGGAATTGGTAACTGGTTACAAATGCCGGGTCAGCGTCAGAGACCAACGATTACCTTGAAACGCGGTATTTTTAAAGGGCAATCTAAATTATACGATTGGATTAATTCTATTTCTCTTAATCAGATAGAAAAGAAAGATATTTCTATTAGCCTGACCGATGAAACCGGTTCAAGTCTGCTGATTACCTGGAATATTGCTAATGCTTTTCCAGAAAAATTGACTGCGCCCAGTTTTGATGCTTCCAGTAATGAAGTTGCGGTGCAGGAAATCAGTTTAAAAGCCGATCGGGTTACTGTTGAATTCCATTAATACACTGTTTAGTGCCACGAATAGCTTGGCATGTCAATTCAGTGGTTTTTAAAGGCTAATATTATGACAACTGTTACAACTTATCCGGGTGTCTATATTGAAGAAGATGCCTCATTGGCACTCTCTATTCGTTCAAGTGCAACGGCGGTACCTGTCTTTGCTGTCGAAGATCACAATTCATTTGTATCATCTAGTACCTCTCTTCGAGTTAATAGCTGGTTGGAATATCTGACACTAAAAGGCAGACCATTTGATTCTGGTGATAAGCTTGATATTTCACTGCGCGCCTATTTTATTAACGGTGGTGGGTATTGCTATCTCGTCAAAACCACAGATTTAGAAAAACAAGTTCCAAAGCTCGACGATGTCACATTGTTGGTTGCCGCCGGAGAAGAGATCAATGAGGTTGCGGGAAAACTGTGTAAACCGGGCAAAGGATTATTCGCCATTTTTGATGGCCCAGAAGATCAAATCACTTCGGAGCAAAAACCAGACGAACTCCTCAAATCTTATTCCTCTACTCCTTATGGCGCGGTTTATTATCCTTGGCTGACCGCTGAATGGGGAGATAAAAAAGCCAAAGTTGATATTCCTCCCAGTGCAGTGATGGCGGGTATTTATGCCAGTGTCGATAATAGCCGCGGTGTTTGGCAAGCACCGGCTAACGTGGCTATTCAAGGTGGATTACAACCTAAATATCTGGTGACTGACGATCTGCAAGGGGAATATAACCGAGGTAAAGCGCTGAATATGATCCGCACCTTTCCTAAGAGCGGCATATTGGTTTGGGGGGCTCGTACGCTTGAGGATAGTGATAATTGGCGTTATATCCCGGTTCGCCGTCTGTTTAACAGCGCAGAGCGGGACATTAAAAATGCCATGAGTTTTGCGGTCTTTGAACCTAACAGCCAACCCACTTGGGAAGTGGTGCGTCGGGCTATTGATAATTATCTTTATTCTCTTTGGCAACAAGGCGGATTGGTGGGAAATAAAGCTGAACAGGCTTATTTTGTTCAAATCGGTAAAGGTACCACCATGACTGATGACGATATTAAACAGGGCAAAATGATCGTCAAAATTGGTATGGCTGCTGTTCGTCCAGCCGAATTTATTATTTTGCAGTTTAGCCAGTCAATTGGGCAAGCCCGGTAAATCATTGTGGCCTGCTTAATAGTTGCTAATCATCTAAATTGAATGAGGAAGTCATAATGCCGTCTGTCGCATATACTACACCCGGTGTTTATATTGAGGAAGATGCTTCGCTATCGTTATCAATTAGCACCAGTCCAACGGCTATTCCAGTTTTCATTGGTAAGTTTTTCAGAAAAGACGGTAGCCAAATAGAACAGGGTAGCTGTATTAAAATCACTAGTTGGTTAGATTTTATCTCGCAGTTTTCATTATCTTCATCTTTTAAAGTGTCAATACAGGCTATAGAAGAAAAGACGGAAGAAAAGGAAGAGGAAAAGACGGAGGAAAAAACAGAGGAAAAGGCAGAAGAAAAGACAGAAATAAGCGCAGAGATTGTTTCTAAACCGCTGAAAAACAGTCAGAAAAATGCTAAAATTGGTAGTGGTATCTCAGTGGATAAGGAAGTTAAAAAAACCTATACCTATGTTGCCACTATCACAGCAACTGCTTTCGGTGCTTTTGCTGTGCAGCATTATTTTAGTAATGGTGGTGGTGCTTGTTATCTGCTGCCATTGGTAGCGCCAGTGAAAACTGATGTTCCGAAAGTAAAAGCTGCTACAGCAGCAAAGACTATTGAGGCGGTAAAATATGAATTGGCAACTCTGCCGGACTTGATAGAAAAACAACAGGAGATCACCTTACTGCTCTGCCCTGAAACGGATGAAACATTAGCGCCTAGTCAAAAACAGGAAGTTTACAGTGGAGTAAATTCTCTGTTAAAAGACAAAGTGGGTTATTTCCTGATTGCTGATAGTACAGGTGGGGAAGATAAACCCACTACACAGCCGGATAAAACCGCTGTTTATTATCCTGATTTAGAGACCTCTTTTACTTATAACCAGCCAGCAGATGCTGATATTGTCCTGCGTGGTTATGAGGATCCATCAGCTAATCTGGAAACATTGAAAACAGCTTCACCAGAGGAATATGTTAAAGCTAAAAAAGCTGTCGATGATGTATTTAAAGCGACTAAAATCATCTTACCCCCAAGTGCCGCAGTTGCGGGTGCTTATGCGGCAACTGATGCCAGCCGGGGGGTTTGGAAAGCGTCAGCCAATGTAGCATTAAATAATGCGAAACCTGCTGCGGTAATTACCGACAACGATCAAAGCACGATGAATAAAGCGGGCATTAATGCTATTCGTCACTTTACCGGCAAAGGCACACTGATTTGGGGCGCACGTACCCTGAAAGATGATGACAACTGGCGCTATATTCCGGTACGGCGTTTATTTAATGCGGCAGAACGGGATATCAAACAGGCCATGCGATTTGCTGTTTTTGAACCCAATAGCCAACCAACCTGGGAGCGGGTGCGGTCAGCCATTGACAACTATCTCCATCAACTCTGGCAACAAGGGGCGCTGGTCGGCAGTCGTCCCCAAGAAGCCTATTTTGTCCAAATTGGTCAAGGTGTCACCATGTCCGACGACGATATTAAGCAAGGAAAAATGATCGTCAAAGTGGGTATGGCGGCAGTACGTCCGGCTGAATTTATCATCCTGCAATTTTCGCAAAAATTAGCACAGTAACCATACTGAGGCGCGGTTTGCCGCGCCTGTTCTGTTGAGGAAACGACAATGGCGATTAAACAGCCGGGTGTCACAGTAACGGAAAACCTGATATCCCAGAAGCAAGATGATGCATTTATCGGTGTACCGGTTTTTATTGGTTGTATCCAACCGGCTAAAAACAACTATATCAGTGATAAAACCGCCGTAGAAATAAACAGCCTGACTAACTTTACCCTGAAATTTCGGCAGTCAGGATTAATGTACTACTCTGTGCGTCACTTTTTTGAAAATGGTGGTCAACAAGCTTATGTGCTGCCACTGGGACCTGATAAGCAGTTAAACGATTTTCAGTCATTGATCACTGCGCTACAACAGGAATGGATTAAACAGGCTATTGCCGCAGAGAGTACTATCACACTGATTGTGGTCCCTGATATTGTCCGCTTTAATCAAAAGGGGGAGCCTGACGCCACCATAGATCTTTGGTTACAGTTCTGGCAGTCAGTGTGTGATCTTTGTAAAAGTCGGCGTGGCATCATGGGATTGCTGGATGCGCCTGATGACCCCGGATTGGCGGCTAAATGTTTAGCGCAATTTTCTTCAAATGATCGGCAATGGGGAGCGGTATACTGGCCGGGACTGAAAAGTGCATACCAAGAAAGTGGTAAACATATCATCCTTTCGCCTACTGCGGCGGTCGCTGCTGTCATCCAGAATCACGATAATCAGAAAGGCATATGGACCGCTCCTGCTAATGTGGTTTTAGCCAAAGTGGTTAGCCCGGTACGCTCTTTTATTGAAGCTGATGCACTCTTTAATCGGGATGACGATATCCCGCTGAATCTGATCCGCAGTTTTCCTGGCAAAGGGATTAAAATCTGGGGATGCCGAACCTTGGACAACACACCTGACTCCCCTTGGCGCTATATCCAAATTCGCCGCCTGGTCTCCTATATTGAAGCTCATATAACCCGACTGGGCCGGGCCTTTGTTTTTGAACCCAATAATCCGATTACCTGGATGAAACTTAAAGGCCAAACCTACAACTGGCTGCATCAGTTATGGTTAAAAGGTGGATTGTTAGGTACCCAGGAAGAGCGGGCATTTGACATATTGCTCGGTGTTGACGAATCAATGAGTGAAGCGGATGTGCTGGCCGGGAAAATGATCATGAAAATCAAACTGGCTCTGCTCATTCCGGCGGAATTTATTGAGCTGAACTTAACGTTTGATACTCGTACCGGCGCAATCCGATTAAGTTAATAAACAGGGGCAAAATATGCATAACCTCTACACCCCGTCAGTATCACACCGTTTTATCGCCAGTTTTCTTTTTAACAATATTCCCAGTCCATTTGATATTGCCTTTCAGCAGATATCAGGCCTTAGCCGTGAATTGCAAACGACCCAACACAATCAAGGCGGAGAAAATGCCAGAAATGTCTGGCTGGCCGATAAGATCCAACACGGTAGTTTGGTGTTGGAACGTGGTGTGATGACAGTGACACCGCTCACTCTGATATTTGATCATGTCTTGCGCGGGGAAAAGGCGATTTATGCCGATGTGGTCATTATGTTGCTGAATGAAAATTTTCTACCCGTAGCGAGTTGGACGATCAGTAATGCGTTACCGGTTCGTTGGTCTACCGGTAATTTTGATGCCAATAGCAATGCTGTTTTAGTGAATTCTCTGGAGTTACGTTATCAAGATATGCTCTGGTTAGGAGTGCAAGCATGACTGTAGAAATTAAAGAACTGATTATTCAGGCTAAAGTTACCGATTCTGCGAGTGATTTGTCATCTCCGCGAACATTAGTGCAGGAAGCGTTGGACGACGCTCGCCTGATTGAGAGGATAAAGCACGAGGTGTTAGAGGCATTACGGGAAACAGGAGGCCATTATGAGCTTAATTGAACGTAGTTTGTCCAAACTCACGCTGACGGCTTTTAAAGATCGGGAAGGTAAAATCTTGGTGGGCAGTTTACAGGTGATATATAACCCTGATGCTATCCAACTGGATTATCAAGCCAGTTATAAAAAGGATGAAAGTATTACCAGTACCCACCAAAGCAACCACTATGTGTCATCTCAACCTGCCGGCTTGTCATTAGATCTGTTGTTTGATGCATCCATGCCCGGCAACGCTACACCGATAGAAACCCAACTGGCGATTCTGAAAACGCTCTGTGCCATCGATGCCAGTACCAAAGTCTCTCACTTTCTTAAAATCAAGTGGGGAAAAATGCGTTGGGAAAATAAAGGCTATTTTGCCTGCCGGGCCAACGGTCTCAGCATTCATTACACCTTATTTGACCGGGATGCTACCCCGCTGCGGGCAACTGCCACTTTATCTTTGGTGGCAGATGAGAGCTTTGTTATTCAGACTACCGAGCAACAGTTAAGATCACCACCGGTTACCGCGGTTAACGTAACTGATATGCTCTCCCTGCCATTGATTGCACTGGGCGCTGGCGCTGCTCTGGCGGGCGGTATCGATTATCTCACCCTCGCCTGGCAAAACGGTCTGGATAATCTTGATGATTTCACTCCGGGACAAACGCTACAAGCACGGAGGGAGGTATGAAGATACCTGCAATAGCGATTAAGATAGGTGGCAAGATACTCAATCAGTTTACTGTCATCAGTCTGTCAGTAAATTATCCTATCAATGGCATTCCTTCAGCTAACATCACTTTGGGTATCATCGGTGATATCAGCCATATTTTTGATGCCAAGGCGCAGGCTGAACTGGCAAGTTGTCGTCCGAATCATGAGCTTATTGTGCAGATCCAAAAAAATGTGTTGTTTAAAGGGATCATCGTTCGGCAGACCTTGGGGCTTAAAGATCAGGACAGTCTGATGATTCTGACGGCAAAACATCCACTGCAAAAATTAACGCATAGTTTCCACTCGCAACTATTCAGTAAACAGAGCGATGAGGCGATTATCAAGCAGCTATTCAGCCAGGCTGGTGTGCCTGTCGCGATAAAACAAGCGCCTCAGCTTAAGACGGTGCATGAACAGATGGTGCAGTTTCGCTGTAATGACTGGACTTTTCTAAAAAGCCGGCTTAGTGCTACCAATACCTGGCTACTCCCGGGCAATGATGCCATTACGTTGGTAACGCCGGAGTCGCTGAATCAATCAACTGTACACACCCTCCGTCAGCGCGGCAACCACCAGGATGTGGTGTTGTTTGAAGCTAATCTGCAATGGGATAATCAGCGCAGCCCCAAAACGATAAGTGTGCAGTCCTGGGATATTACCCAACAAAAGTTGTCTCAGGCGATTCAGGCGAAGCACAGCGGGTTTGGCCTCGGTCAGCTTGCGGCGGACACGCTGAAACCGCTTACCGGCCAAGAGTGGCAATGGATTTTAAGCTACCCATTGGATAATGAACAAACCAAGCAGTTTGCTCAAAGCATCATAGGCAACCGACGAAGCCATAATATATCCGGTAATTTTGAGGTTAAAGGTGATGATCGCTATAAGCCGGGTGATGTTTTGGCATTAACTGGCTTTGGTCAGGGGATGGATGGTCAGGCGATTATTACCGGTGTAAAGCAGACCATCACTCAGCGGCAAGGCTGGCGTACCCGGTTAACTTTAGGTATGCAATCAGACGTAGAACACGTTGTGCCTCAGGTTAAAGAGCTGCATATCGGGATCGTAGAAAAATACCACCAAGACAGCCAATCGCTGGGCCGTATTCCGGTCAAAATACCGGCTTTGAACTTAACCAACGGCACTCTTTTTGCCCGCTTAGGTAAACCTTATGCCAGCCATGAAAGTGGATTCTGCTTCTACCCAGAACCGGGGGATGAGGTGATTATCGGTTTCTTTGAATGTGATCCCCGTTTTCCGGTGATATTAGGCTCTATGCACAACCCTAAAAATAAATCGCCGTTGGAACCGAGTGAAAAAAATTTGGTGAAAACGTTAGTGATTAAGCAAGAAGAAAATCAGCAAGCACTCATATTCGATAATAAAGATAAGACGCTCGCATTTAATAGTGGAAAAAATACATTATCTTTGCAGCAGGATAAAGATATCACCATTAGTTCCGCTAAAAATCTCATCACTCATGCACAGGAAATTAATCTCCAGGCCGATAAATCCCTGTCAGCTGCCGGAAAATCTGGGGTCGATATTAAAGGGGCAAAAATTAATTTAACACAATAATAGGGTAGTGAGATGGCAGATAAAATATTAGCTGATATTTATGGTCGGGGTTGGGCATTCCCGCCTCAATTTTCTATCAAAGATAATGCGCATCCTGAAACACAATCTGGCGTAATCATGGCGGAAGGAGCAGAACATGTTCGCCAGAATATGAAAATTCTTTTTTTAACTGAACCTGGTGAACGGATTATGCGTGAAGATTACGGTTGCGGCTTAAATGATTATATGTTTGAAAATATCACTGACGAATTGATGGCACGGATTCAAACGCGTATTGAAGAACGCGTATTACGTTATGAACCCCGTGCAGAAGTGACTGAAATTCAGGTGAATCAGGGAACAGATTTGCTTAATTCCTTACATGTTAAGGTGACTTATACCCTAAGGGGCAGCGAAATCAGCTTGCAAATTGAAGGTATTCTTGAGATTGGTGAAGGGCCGATACAGGTGATCTTATGAGTAAACAACTGGTTATTGATGGCGACATCCTGCTATTCGAACCCTTATTCGGTAACCGGCAGGTCACTATTTTGGGGCTGGCAACCATCAAGGGCAGTGGGCACGCGCAAATCCAGGGAAAAAAGATCGTGATTGTGGGGGATGAAAAAAAGGTACAGTTTCAGGCGCAGTATATTACCCCCAGTCACCCGATACCCGGCATGGGCATGGTCACCATTGCTCAATTAGATACCAGCCAGCAGGTAAACTTTTGCCGTAGCCCTGTCACGATGATTGTGGTTGGGCAGCAATTTATCGCCCGTTTTACGCCGTCACAACCGGCAAATAATCCGTCAACCGGGCCGGATGTAACGGTACCGAGTATGGGAAAAGGCCGTTTTATTGCCAGTCAATATACTATCAGCGCCGGGTAGATAACCTCGCCAATCTTATTTTCAAATAACAACGATCTCCTGAAAACATATTAAGGTTATATTCAAATAACAGGTGGTATAAATATGGGACAGACCGGATTAGCGAATAAACTTGCCGCTATCGTATCGGATACTGATTTTAAACTTGATGAAAGAAGTACACTGGATATTTTAAACTGGCTTAAAGAATACGCTGAAAAAATCCCTTTCGATCAAGAGAAAAAACAGTTCTGGAGTGGTTTCTATTTTTTTCAAAAAAATAGCCCTCAGGAATTAGCGAATATTTACCAGAATGCGAATAAAGCAAATGGCCTTTTACCCGCTCATCAGGCTTTTTTACTGGCTTTTTTAAAACTATTAGAAACGACTAAAACATTATTTAATACCTTTCCGGCGCGGCATCGAGATCTTTATTATCGGGAATTATTGGGCTTGAAACCGAGAGATGCCCAGGCGGATCAAGTGGCGATAGGTATTACCCTGAGTTCGGATCGTATTGAATATCTTGTTCCTAAAGGAACCCGCTTTGATGCCGGACATGATAGTGCGGGAAATCCGTTACAGTATGTGTCCGAATCGAATGTATTGGCAAATCAAGGGGAGCTGACTGACTTACGTTGGTGTCGGAAAGAGGGGAATGGCTGGAAATCGGCAATACCATTAAATCTTGCCGATGACATTGTATTCCCTGAAAACGGTATTCAACTTTTTAGCCCAAAGCTTAATAGTGTTCCAGTTCTGTACGGCTATCTGATCACTTCGCCTCTATTTGCCATGTTGGCAGGAGAACGAAGTATTAAAGTGACACTGGCAGACAAGTGGGCAGGTAATGCTGATTACGTCACCGCTAAAATCAGTTCGGGAGACCACTGGCTCTCTCTATCTGTAAAAAAAGAAAAAGATACCGATGATCTGATGCTTTGCTTATCAGCTAATGATGATCCTATCACTCCTCCTGACAACCTTAATGGAATGACATTTAGTGCACCGGTACTTAAATTGGGTACGTCTCAGGACCCTATGCTGCCCAAGATTAAAGATATTGAGATCAGCATTAACGGCAACCGTAATGTGTACTATGCCTCTGACGGCGGTATTGAACAAACAGATACCGCCAGTTTTCCCTTTGGTCAATTGCCATCGTTAGGCTCCGGTTTTAATGTGGTTGCCCCGGAATGGTATGGTACTGAAAGTGCAATACTCACGATGACTCCTCAATGGGTTGGTTTGCCTATAGAGAATTTTGCGAAGTGGTATGAAAAGTATAGCCCTAAACCTGCCGATAATAGTGCATTTAACATACAGGCTTATTTAGCCACACCTCAGGAAAGAATTAAGTTAAATGAAGGTAAGGTTCAATCGCTATTTACTGAAACTCAGGCTCCGCCATATAAAGACAAACAGCCCAATGATCCACCACAAGGGCAAAGCCTAAAATTTACCTTACCGGCAATGAATTACCCTCTTGCAGACAGCCCAAAGCCCAATGACTGGCCTGCATCAATACGCATAGAACTGGCCGATCAAGATTTTATGCACACCCAATATTGGCAAGATCCTACCGGGAAGAATTTACCTTATACGCCACAAATCAGTGCGTTGCAGGTTCAATTCAGCGCTAAAGCTAAACCTGAGCAATTTACTGTTTATCCTCTGACGCCTTTTGGCCGGGGCGAGGCAGCAGCAGAAACGCCGGCACTTGCCCATGAAGCATTCTATTTAGGCTTTACGGGGGTACTGCCGGGGCAAACGTTATCTCTCTATTGGCAGTTAGAAGGCATTAAAACACTCGCTTTATCCTGGTCTTATCTCAATAAGAGCAATACCTGGATTAAGTTGGATAAATTAGTTGAAGATCAAACTCGTAACTTGTTTGACCGGGGGGGCTGGCGCGCTTTATTGCCGCAGGATGCTTCAAATCAGGCAGCCTTGATGCCGACGGGGCGGTACTGGCTGAAAGCAGAGATAACTGATAAGACCGAGCCCCAGGATTACCCGAGAATTAAGAGCTTGTTATATAACGCTACCACGGCAACTTTAGCTAACACAGAAACCGTTGAGCAGGATCATTTTATTAACGGATTGGCTGCTGGCAGCATTAAACAACCGGTAAACACGGTTGTTGCAATTAGCAACGTCACTCAACCTTGGCCTTCCTGGAACGGTCGCCCTCAGGAAACGGAGCAAGCCTTCCTAAAACGAATTCCTGTCCGGCTCTCCCATCGTAACCGGGTACTGAGTTGGGAGAACATGGTCACTTTACTAAAAGATCATTTTGTCAGCCTATTTGATGTCAGATACCATTCTGGCGGTGAATTAACCACCATTCCGGCACCGGAAAAGCAACAATTAATTGTGATCCCTGACAATCGTTACAAAGATAATAATGATGTGCTACGTCCAGAGCTGAACTTGGCCCGGCGGGAAGAGATGGTTAAATGGTTAAGTCGATTAAGCAGCCCTTGGGCAACCATTGAAATTAACAATCCTACCTACGTTAACGTCCTGATCAGTTATCAACTGGTGTTTGTCTCAGGTATTAATCCTGATTACGGCCATTATCAGCTACAACAGGAATTGAGCCGAAATTATATGCCGTGGGGAGAAAATCCGGCTATCGGTGTAACAACCGGTAACTGCATTGATTACTACCAGTTGTTAGCCACGATCCAGCAATTTTCTCTGGTTGAACGGGTCACGAACTTAACCTTGGAAAAACATGGAAAACCAGCAGGCGCAATGGGTGAAAGTATTTGGGCTGACGATAATGAAGTATTGGTTTTAGTCTGGTCAAAAGAGGAGTTAGCACATGAGTAATCAGGATGCTTTGTTTCCCATCGTCAAAGATGATATTGCCTTTGATACCTTACTTAACCAGGCAAAGGCGGTTATTGAACAACAGTCCAGTAACTGCTGGAGTGATATGGGTGAAAGTGATCCCGGTATCACCTTATTAGAAGCTTGTTGTTATGGTGCATCAGATTTGGCTTACCGCCATTCGTTGCCGCTTTTGGATCTTCTTACACCCGGAAAAGAGGAACAGACACCCGACGACGGTATTTTCCCCAAGGAGTTTGGCCCGCAACAAATGCTGACTTGTGGACCTATCACCGCGGAGGATTATCGCCGGGCGTTACTGGACTTGCACAGCAGCGACCTGATAGATGACACCGGCGAAGGCTATTTTTTATTTAATGATGTACTACTGATATGTGAACCCAAAGATCAACGCTACACATATTGGTATAGCAAAAAGGAACGAAAATACAGTTTTCAAATGCCAAAATCAGGGGGTGAACAGTTAACATTAAGAGGAAATTATTGGCTTTATTTACTCCCGAGTCGGGAAAGTGAGAATAATAAAACCCTGGCTGAAGATAGATTGAAAGCATTTCTGAAAGATAATCGTAATTTGGGAGAATGGGTTAGTAAGGTTATCTGGTTAAAACCCGTTGATTTACCATTGAAGATTGGTATTCAGCTTGATAATGACGTTAAAGATATTGCTGACATATTTGCGCAAATTTATATGATGGTGGAACAAACCGTATTTGAAAAACCATCGCGTTATACCACTCAAGCAATGAAAGAAATGGGTTACAGTAATGAAGAAATCTTTGATGGCCCTTATTTACACTACGGCTGGATACCTAAATTACCGCCGATTAGAGACTACGACGCTTCTATGGTATTAAATTTGAGCCCCCTGATTAACCAATTATTGGCTATTAAAGGTGTTCAAGGCGTTACCCGGCTGGAATTAGATAAGGATAAGTATGATGTCAACATTATTTCTCCGCTATCGGGTGATAATTGGTCTTGGGAAATTGTTAAAGGATATTATCCCAGACTATGGAGCAGTGACCCCTTAGAATTGATTACCTCATCAAACAGCCCACTGACTATTACCGCCAAAGGTGGAGTTAATGTCACCGTATCTAAACAAGATATAGAGAAAAAGGTCATTGCGGAGCCACTATTTACTATACATCCAGAATTATTGAATTGGGGCAGGTATCGTAAGGCCTTGGATTACTATCCGGTGAGTAATAAGTTACCTGCCTGTTATGGATTGCAAACTCATAGACATACCCTACAACAAGTGCAGTTACACCAATTTATACTGCCTTTTGAACAAATGTTAGCTAACAGCTGCGCCGAACTCGCTTTATTGCCAAAACTATTGGCTTTTAAACAACGGGGAGATACGGTATATGGCGCACAATGGCCTTTTAAGGCGAATACAGTCAGTCATAAAGTTCATCAAAATATAGAATCTGATTTGGTAGAAAAGCTTCATAATGATTCATCTATTTCTCATAAAGGCGTTATTCAGGAGAGAAACTATGCAAAAGAGCTGGCTATCCTTGAATATCTGTTAGGCTATTTTGGTGCTCATCGAGCAGCCAGACCTCTTATACTTAGCCGACAGGATTTTCTGTCCACTCAGCGCGATTATTTGGCTCAACAGCCAGAGCTGGCCTATCAGCGTAATAATATTCGGATTGATAAAATATCAGCGCTGCAAAAACGGATTGCGGCCCGGTTGGGTTTGGGAAGAAAATGTTTCAATGAAATTCCGGATCTGGCTGACCTGCCTTTTTACTTGATTGAGCACCGTCTGCTTTTACCCGTGAAACCTGATGTCGCATTTGACAGTGAACAAATGCCTGATGGATTGGAAATTGAAAATCATTCTGATTCTAAAAGTCATCACTTAATTATCACCCAGCAAAGTGCAGCGGGGCGGTTATTGCAGGGGCAGATGATTGATCTGATTATCAAAGGCGATAATGGATTCACGTTGCGGGGCCAAGTGATCACTGAGATTACAGAGAAATCATTTTATCTTGACACCCGTAACAGCGTTGTTTTGGAATACCGGTTGAACGAAGTGCAGAAGGCATTTACGGATGGTAATCTGCGTTGGTGTGATAGCCCGGTGTGGTTGGAGGATATGGATTATCAACTGGTTTATGCTGATGGGGAAGATAAAGAGGCAGATCAAAATGGTGATGAAGATGAATGCTGGATCACTTCCAGTCCTCAAAGTCCTTTTCCTGCTATGATCAAAGAAGGTGACGAAATCACGCTAAAATATAAAATTACTTCCTATGAACCCGCCAAAAAAATATCAGCTAACACGAAATCTTCATCTGACTATATGCTTAAAGCTTGGGTAAAAAAATTCGATCGTATTGAAGGTAAGATATTAATTACACGAAAGAAAGAAAATAAAGATACCAAAGTTACTTTTCCACAAAAGGAAGATGCATGGCGTTATCGCTGGTATTTCTCCAGTGCAGAATATGCTCATACTGATCGTTTTTCATTTGTCGTCAGCATAGTGATTAACCGTCAGTTAATTGAAAATAAAAATGTTGATCCTCACAAACTGGAATCGTGGGTAAAAACCGAGATTTTAGCTGAATTTCCTGCTCATGTTTCCATGATTATTCACTGGTTATCCCCAGAACATTTCAGGAATTTTGCCAGCACCTATAAGCGTTGGCAAAATAATGGTACGCCTTTAGGGGATGAAGCATACTCTATTTTAGAAATGTTAACGTTGGGACGTCTGCCTTCCGCATTAACTGGCATAGGGAATATGAGGATTGCTACTGAACAACAGAGAAATGAGGTGGTTGGTAAATCTGAAACAGAATGGCATTCTGAATTCATTGAGAGTAACCAGTTGCTATATGTACCAAAAGTTCAAGGAGATATTTATCGTAGTAAAGATGATAGAGGAAATACACCAATTGCAAATTCTCAATTTCAGTCTTGGGATAATAAAGATAAAGATTAATTTATCTATAGGTAAAAAGTGGATTAATATAGTATTACAATAAAAGATACTTATTGTACTATTAAATTCGTTATCTTTAATTATTATTGTGTCATTATTTAGTCATAATTTTAGGATATTGGCAATAGAATAGACTAATATATAAGGTGATAAAAATGGAAAAGAAAAACAATATATCTAATTCAGAACTTAGTTCAGAAAATAATAATAAGGAAGATCTCTCAGCAGATGGTTTAAAAAAACGCTTTAAAGCAGGCAGCATTCCATTACAAACTGATTATGAACACTTAATTGATATTGCTGATATTGGCCGCAAAGCAACCGGGCAAGCTCCTGGCCAAACCGATAATCCGAGTTCGGGCTTGGAACTAAATAGTGACGGTTGGTTAGGGATAAAAGTTAATCCCAACGGTGGCTTAAAGAAAGATAAAGATGGGTTAGCGGCGATTCCTAATACAAGCAAAGGGATTAATCTGTCCTCTTCAGGGTTAGAAGTCAAGTTAGGTGCAGGCGTGGCATTAGGTGGTTCAGGAAATATTGATGTTAATATATTAAAAGACAGTTCTGGAAATAATATCAGTGGTCTTAAATGTTATAATTCTCCATTGTCAGTGATAGCTGGCAATGGTATTACCGTTAATGACAAAGGCGTTTCTGTTAAAGCAAATCGCGGTATTAGAGTTGATAGCAGTGGTGTAAATATAATTGAGAATACCGAAACAGGCATGATGATAACCGATAAAGGGCTGGGCATTTATCTTGGCGATGGTCTGCAATGTGATTCTAAAGGTACTCCACTTCATGTTAAAGCGGGTAATGGTATTAAGGTTGATGATAAAGGTGTCAGTATTGATCCTGACAAAGTACTCCCCAGAGGAATGATTGTGATGTTCTCTGGTAGTCGTGCTCCTACAGGATGGGCGCTGTGTGATGGTAATAATGGTACACCTAATTTAATCGATCGATTTATTTTAGGGGGAGATTTTGCTGGTGTTAATGGGCAGAGTAATGACAAAACGTCAGGTAGTGCTAATGTTAAAGAATTCAGAATAAGTACGACAAATAAAAAACTCACAATTACAATAAAAGGTACAAAACTTTCTTTGAATCAAATGCCAAAACATAACCATCTAGGGGGAATGGCTTACTATAATGGCACAGGCTCAAGATATGGCGATATTAAAGAGACAGAAGAAAGCAAACAAATTGATAATAACCCTGGTAAACTTGACTTTATGAGTTCTACATTAGGTGGGTATAGAAACCTTTTTTCTGGAAATGATGTTAATCCTCATTACCTTTACACATCTGACACTGGGAATGGAGAAGAACACACCCACGCTGTTGATGCGAGTGCTAATATTATTCCCCCTTATTATATTCTGGCATTTATTATGAAACTTTAATTCCATTCCATAAATAAAGATTTAAATTATCTATAATTTTCTAATTACCAAGGATGTATTGAGATGATTTCGGAGCCAAATCTGTTAAATAGGATTACCATTACTATTGAAACCAATAATCAACAAGTGGCTAAGAAAGTATTGCACAGCGCCTTATTTGACCGGAAAAACATACATAAATTATTAAATTTATACTTTGATAAATATAATTCTAATCGGAATGTATATTTTGAAACATTAACTCTGGAGCTTGATGAAATAAATTTCCGTGACTTAAATTCATTGTTCCCTATTAGGCTTAATGTTGCTCTAAGTAAAGCGTTAAATCAATATCAGACAAGTAATAAGGTGGAAATTCTTACAGAAAATTCAATAATACCCGAAAATACTCGCCAGCCCTCTTTATTACATAGTGGTTATTTGTCCAATATTGAGGAGTTTATTCAGTATTTATATAAAAAAAGTGATAAATTAAATCCTGAAAAGGAAATGAAGGATAATATTGATGTTAATATCAATATTTTAATTAAACAATTAATGAAAATAGGAAATAAATTAACATTATTACTGGCAAAAAGCTGTCTATCTGAGCACAGCTTGCAGCGGCTTTTATCTATCAGTCAACCTGCTTTATTAACCGCTATTAATCGCAAGTTATCAGAGGATGCCGATATCTCTCAGCATCAAGGAAAGGAGGTTTACTTCTGGCAACTGGTATTGAATGCACTAGGATATATACAGCGGCATGATACGCAGGAAATACCCAAACCAGATGTGAAAGTGATCTCATATATCACGACTAAACTTGAGCGCAGTATGCTGGATGTTGTGTCTATTATTAGGTTATTTCGCCAGAATATAGTAACTGAAAATGTCTTATTAAATGAATGGTTGAAGCCACTTTGGCAAATAGAATTGATTCCACAACTTTGTAAAAAACATTTCTCTGTTCAGGAATATGAAAATTTAGTTAACCGTTTTGGCTGTGAAAGCCAGAGTTTTAGAAAACAAGTTATACAGAAAATAACCGAAATTAATCCGTTACTAACTGAATTATTACAGTCATTAGCGACAGAGCCGCAGCAAAATTTACCGCCATTAAATCAGCACCAATTTTCATTAATAGCTACAGCGATTCAAAAAGGAGAGGTCAAAACCCAAAATATTCTCCAGCTATTTCAACATCTGGCATTATATAACCAAGCAGGTACAACTTGGTTAGCGCCGCTATGGCAATTAGTTTCTGTTTCACAGGTATGTAAGAAACATCTTTCTGCTAAAGAATACCAAGATCTCTCACAACGTTTTATTCTAAATAATACAGATAAAAAATTAATTACCGAAGATCGACAACCATTATCGACATTGGATAACCTGAGTATTACAGATAATAGCCGTAAGCAACCACGAATTATCAATAGATCACATGTTGACCGGGTTTCATTGATTAAACAAATTTTTCCGTGTCAGGTCAGTAATGCTGGAATATTGGTTCTATGGCCGATGTTACCTGCGTTATTTAATCAGTTTGGTTTACTTGATGCGCAGAAATTTATCCACCGTCAGGCTCAGTTCAGTGCTGTGGGCCTCCTTGATTACCTGATTTGGGGAAACGAAGAAGTACAAATTGAACGAAAGATCTTGAATAATATCCTGTGTGGATTAATGGCTGATGAATTTATTGAATTAGCGCCTCTTGAACCAGAAGAACGGTTAATAACAGAGCAATGGCTGGATGCTGTTATCAACCAACTTCCCACGTGGAAAAAATTAAGCCGTAATGATGCCCGCCAACTGTTTTTACAACGACCGGGTGAATTGTTAATAGATGATCAGGAAATCAAAATCACAGTACAGCATCAACCATTTGATTTACTATTAACCAACTGGCCGTGGCCATTAAATATTGCAAAATTTCCCTGGCTAAATCGTCCTTTACAGATTGACTGGCAAAACATTTAAAAGGTTTATATGAACTCTTTACTTAAAAATAGCCACTATAGGGTAGCTGAATTATACTGGATTTATCCCCATCTGGAGCGTATTGATCTGCGGTTACAGCATTACTATTATCAAAACAGAGACAAATACGATTCCTTACCAGAGAGTTTTTTACTTACCGAAGATGAAATAAAACAACGTTTGCTGACACCATTAGGTATTCCCCATTGGATAATTAAAGAGGATGATATTATTAACCTACCTGAAATCGGAGAAAACCCATCCTTTGATATATTATCCTTATTGATTGAACGCTTCGAATTAACTGAATTTGAGCGTGATGCCTTATTGTTAGGTTTATTACCCCATTTCGACAACCGTTATCATGCGTTATTTGCGGCTTTGCACGGTAACAATAAAAAACAGTGGCCCAGTTTTGCTTTAGCGATTGAACTATTTAGTGAGCGTCAAAGTGATCGGCAATTACTGCAAAACAGCTTTTTACCGCAAACACCGTTAATTCGTAACCATTTATTACGGATCAATAACGATGAGGAACCTATTTGGTTACAAACGCAGTTTTTAACTCACAGCGCTGTTTGGCATTTCCTATCAGGGCAACGGGTTGTTTTACCGCCACTAATAACTTGTGCTTATTGGAATACTCCTGCCTCACAGATTGGGTATCCACAAGCCCTTTATCATTTATTTGAAAAGATATTATTGAATGAAACGAATGAAATACGTCCGCTGGTGATATTAAGAGGAAAAGAGGGGAGCGCCAGAGAGTTAGCCGTGAATAATATTATGGCGTTTCATGGTATCAGTACTTTAACCCTTGATTTAGTCCGCCTGCCAGACGAAGAGAATCTTACGGTAATATCTAACTTACTAACAGATGCAATACGGGAAGCCCGGTTACACGATGCCTGTTTATTAATTCGCAATTTTTCTTTACTTGCAGAGGAAAAGAAAATATTGAATAGCGAGTTATCTGCTTTACTGAATCAGCCAAAATTACGCGTAGTGTGTTTAATGGAACCGCGAGACTCATTAGTGTGGATTAAACATCTGCCTATGGTGCAAGTCGATATGCCTATAACAACACTGATAGAGAAAAAAACTATGCTAGAAAGAAGCTTACCAAGTCATGCTTCGGATGAAATTAATATTACTCAATTATGTCAGCGTTTTTCATTTACCGTGGAAACATTGCCACTAATCCTTGAAGAAGCGTGTCAATATCAAATACTCCGACAGCCGGAAGGCCAATTGGAAGAGATCGATCTGCGTCAGGCATTAAGTTTCCGTGCTCAACAGAACTTAGGTAAATTAGCGCAGCGGATAACCCCAAAACGTAGTTTTAATGACTTAGTGGTTTCTGATGAATTAATTCAACAATTGAAAGAAATTATTGCCGCTATTAATTATCGTGATCAAATATTAGGTGCCGGTTTTCAGGAAAAAATAAGCTATGGTACAGGTATTAGTGCCTTATTTTATGGTGAATCAGGGACGGGTAAAACGATGGCCGCAGAGATTATTGCCGGGTATCTGGGGGTTGATCTGATTAAGGTCGATCTTTCTACGGTGGTAAATAAATATATCGGTGAAACTGAAAAAAATATCTCCCGCATTTTCGATTTAGCCGAAGCGGATTCCGGGGTACTGTTTTTCGATGAAGCTGATGCACTATTTGGCAAGCGCAGTGAAACTAAAGATGCCCAGGACAGACATGCTAATATTGAGGTTTCTTATCTGTTACAACGGCTGGAGGATTATCCAGGATTAGTTATTTTAGCCACTAATAATCGTAGCCATCTGGATAGCGCTTTTAATCGTCGTTTTAGCTTTATTACCCATTTTACTTATCCCGATGAAGAGCTACGTAAAAAAATGTGGTGGGCAATTTGGCCTGAACAATTGAGATTATCGGATGAGATTAATTTTGAATATTTGGCTAAACGTGCCGATATAACCGGCGCTAATATCAGGAATATTGCTTTATTATCATCAATATTAGCAGCAAATGATAATAATGAACAAATTGAGAATAAGTATATCGAACGAGCAATTATACTTGAATTGAATAAAGTTGGGCGATTGGTTTTTTAAATATTTGTTAATTTTGGAGTCGATATGAAAAGTATCATCGAACCTGATAATGCTATTGTGGAAGTTAATAACGCATTAAAAGATATTCTATTTCAGTATTTAACGAATATTGATGTTCGTTTTGACCTGCCAGAAATGGATTTAATTCCATCGAAGCCGACAATAAGTGTATTTCTTTATGATATACATGAAGACTTACAATTACGTTCTGCTGAACCAAGGCGTTATAGCCCTGCAACTAATTTATTATTACCGGGATGGGTTAATATTAATTATAATTATTTAATTACCTACTGGCATTCGAATAAACCATCAGGTGATGGTTGTAGTCCAGATAGTCAGCCGGATAATCAGGCTGCAAAAATAATGACTGGTGTTTTGAACGCATTGATTAATAACCGTCAATTGTCTAAAATTCCCGGCGCATATACCAGAGTGATCCCGCCGCAGGAAAATTTAAATAGCTTGGGTAACTTTTGGCAGGCTCTTGGTAATCGTCCACGTTTGTCTTTATTGTATTCAGTTACCGCACCTGTAAAACTTCAAGATGTTAGAAATATTGTAGAACCGGTTAGGGATATTTCCCATTCTGTAGTGCAGAAATCAAATTTGGTTAGCGCACAAATAAACCAGGCTTTGTCGGAAAAATTATGTGTTGATTTAGGTGGTACAGAAGATGTACGTTTTGCTCTTGCTAAAGTGAATCTTAAAACTGAATTTACTACAGAGGATAATGAAAATCAGGAAAATGAAAAGGTTATTATTAAGGTTTCTGGCGTTATTTTTTCGGATTATTTATCTAAGATAAAAAATATTATTTTAACATGGAAAAATAGTCAGAATGCCGTAGTTAATATAAATGGTATAGGTATCTTTGTTGCTAAAGAAAATTTTGATAAACTAATTGAACTCAAGAGAATATGATATTAATGATTTCATTGTAAATATGGAGAATATTTGTTATTTTCCAACACACAGATGCGTTGTTTAAATGCTTATATTCGGTACGTCAGGTTATCTGGATAATCTCAGATACATTTTAAATATTTGTGTATTTATCTGGCAATATTCTTCGCTATCTGACTTGTCAGAAATTTCTTGATTTATTTTCGATAATAACAAAAAGGTAGATAATATGGTTCAAAAAGGAAAAAAAGGTATAAATATAGCGGTATTTAAATGTGTTATTCAGGATAATGAGAAAATTGTTATGAGTTGTTATTTATTTTAATCTTTGTGGTTTAAATGTTAAATCATTGTGGTGGTAATTTCAAATGCAACAAGTTCAGCGATTATAGAGGGTTTATAAATGTTCAAAAATGATGTTTATGAAAAAACAGTTAAATCTGGTAAAGGTAAAACTCCAGATGGAATGCTATTGGATGCATTATATCTGGAAATCCCTAATGCTAGAGCAGTCATGTCTGCTTATAAGAAAAAGACGCCTAATTTACCTGACTTCAATGAAAAGACGCAATTAATCCTCAGTTCTTCAAAGAAATTTGGTCAGCTAAAACCGGCAAAGCAACGTGCTTTCTCTGAATCTGGTTTAAAAGCGGATGGTGTTTCTGACGGAAAGTTTATTTATTCAAAAAACGCTTTGTCGAATTTCGCTGCTCATGCGGGATATGAGCATAACGGTCATTATGAAGATGAATTTGTCAATTTTAAGGATAATGATAGAAATTTAGCAGAGGGTAAGCTATTTCCTGGAATTAACTTGATTAGGAGGCCATTAATAGAAAAAAACAAAGAAACAAATGAATGGGAAATAAAACAAATAGAGGTAGGTGCTTATAAGGTTAGTGATATTGATTCTTTTATTTTAGGGATAAGTAATATGTATCGTGAAGCAGGTACATCTTTACATTCAATAACAGAATCCCTGATCAGAAATCATGTTATTAACAATGACTATGTATTACCCATGATGGCAGGTATTGCTGGTCTGCATGCAGAGGTACAAGCACTTAACCGTTTATTTATTTTAGAAGATGAAAGGGCCGGGAAAGCTATTGGAGGCCGAAAAATAGGCGAATATATGCGGGATATGCTGAAATCATCTATTTTTACACAGCGATTAACAACAAAACAAGCTGGAGATGATTTTGCTGCTTGCCATAATTGCTCTGGAATATTGTCAGCGCCAGCTAATGTTATTACTGGTAAGGTGGAAAGTGCGGGCAGTAATTTTTCATCAACATTATCTCGATATAAGAAATCACAAGAATCACCAATATAAAATAGTATTTTATCAAATGAGCTATTTGTCATGGTGCTTTATTTTAAGAATGAGGTGCCATTATTTTATGTTTTTAATAATGAGCATGGGTTATGTTTTGTTTTTTCGGAATTGAAAATATAATAATGATTGTACGATTTAATCAATAAATAGAAGTTGGAATGACTCATATCTTCGAAAATTGAATTTATTCATTACAGTTGGAACATATAAACGTTTATTGAAATTCTTCTAGAGGAAAAGTGTTATTTTAACTATTTGAGTTATTTATTAAAGAATAATTATAAATTATTGACGGCGGATTAAGTTGACGATGATAATATATAATGCTAATAAAGTGAAAATCAAAAGAAAAATAACGCCTATAATTTTTTTATCATAAATGGTTGGTATGAAATATGAAAAAATATGAAATGTTGACGTTAAGGCGAGATCTCGAGTCACTAGGTTATAGAAAAAAGAACAACCCATTTTTATGGGAACAAAATAAGGATGCTGTTCATGAAAGTCTTTCCAATCAGTTCCCTAATAGTCGAAGGAAAAAGAATCATCTTAATGATCTAGCAGAGTATTGCTGGCTGGTTTATCGTAAAGCCCTTTTATCAACGGGGCCAATGTTAATTGGTAGAGCCAATGATCTTTGGCAAGACAAATTTCTTAAGCCACTTGGACTTGGTAAAGGAATAAATGAGAATTTATGGAACCAAAATGCCCAAGGAAATATGCTGGTAGTAGACAAATGGTCTGGTGTAATAAATGACTGTTGGGTACTTGGTGGTATTCATAGGCATGCGGACTTTCATCTAATGTCAACCGCAGCCCCTGCTAATTTATGGAATCACGAAGATGGCTACCATGTAGTTACAGCAAGAGAAATATTAGGTCTTCTCAATTTTGGCTATAAACGAGAAAAACGAGGGGAACAAGTGATTTATACATGTAAAAATTATTCTTCTGCCGATAGAGCGGGTCTTCTTCCCTATAATATTTTAATGAAAAATGCAATAGGACAGGGCCCTTCTTCAATTACAAAGCTCATTTTTGAACAAGTGACAGGTTTTAACGAGGAAATTAGAGCATTTGATCATTCTAGTTTAAGACATGTGTAGATAAGAGTAGTGTGTTATTTATGCCTGAGGATTATGTGAGTTACTTCATCGTAGAAGATTTTATCACTCCTCAGGCATTGAGCTTCCTTCTTATTTTTTATGCTAAGATCAGATTAATTCGATAAGAGCAATTTCACGGCAAACCTAATAAGAGTTAATTTTCCTTCACCGTTTCAATTATCCAATCTTTGAAGAAACTGACCTTTGTAAACTGTTCTGCTGGTTTTAAAAGTGAACGAGATACCAGCCCAGAAACGATATAATCTTTATGACTTGTTTTAACCATCAATGGCCCTCCTGAGTCCCCGCCGCCGACACCTCCATTTTGATTACCAGAACAAATATTTATTTCCGGATCGTAATTTGTATCAGGGTATCCCGGAGGAACTTCGATACATTTCTTATCATCAAGGATATATTCATCGGTTTTCATTAATATATTCGGGGTTGATACACTTTCTGTTTTTCCAAAACCAATAACCGTTAACTCTGTATCAACTGGCAGATCAATAGCTTCATCTATTCCATTGAGTTTTGCAAAAGCATCACTGTTTGCATCTCGGTTGAGCTTAATCAGCGCTATATCATATTGCCCCCGTTTTCGTGCAAACCATTTTGGATGAATAATAATTTTTTCAATATCAACTTTATCTTTATAAATTGGCGTAGGTTTATACTTTTCTAATCCTACATAGATTGTAGATTTGATATTATTATCTTCAACACAGTGAGCTGCTGTTAAAACCCAACGTTTATTGATTAATACCGAGCCACAACGGTGCCCTTCAATGTTTCCATCTTTTGTGTTAAGTGCGGAATAAAATGGGAATTCACCCGGTTCGGCAGGTTGACCATTTATTATATCTAATTCTATGGCGCTGTTTGCCATTAATGAGTATGAGAGTGTGCTGATAAAAACTAGAGTGATAAGTAATTTTTCTTTCATAATATAATCCTTGTATAATACGATGGTAGAGATAAAACTCCATTGTATACTATATCAATATGATCTGGCAGAATAACAATTATATGTACATTTACACCTCATTTATAATTAATGGATTTTTCTTATTTGAAATCAAGAAAAATAAATACTTGTTATTAAGTAATTTGGTTTTTACAATAAGAATAAGGTTTGTTTTTAACATAAATTCAATTAGAGGATTATATTATGGAAGGGCAGGGAGTTTTTATTTAGTGCTGTTTCGGAAAAAGGGGTAACAAGAGGATTGGGGTAATGTTTTACTGCCAGAGTCAATATTCCGATGACCGGGAGATAAAACTCAGCAGAGAAATCATTGGATTATTAATGCATTGATTCGGCCTCCCATGTAAGAGAGGCTGAATTAATATCGCTTTATAGAGTTGATATTTATAACACCAGATTAAGGATAATGATGCCACACAAGCCAATTACCCAGGCGATAGTGGTTGGCATTGACCAGACGATCATTTGTTGTTTGACATCTTTAATTCCTATCATTCTGTTAACCACCCAGAATAGGCTGTCATTAAAGTAACTGAAGAATAGGGATCCCATGGCTGCCGCTTGTGCAGCAACCAGCATATTGATCCCCGGAATTTGACTAATAACCGGTGCGGAAATGGAAGCCGCTGTAATCATTGCTACGGTACCGGAGCCTTGGATCAGTCGAACCAGCGTTGCGATAATAAATGGGATCAACACAGGTGTCAGGGGTAAATTCGCTATGTGTTGTGCCAAAATAGAGCCGGTTCCACTTTCGCGCAATACCGCCCCTAATGCACCGCCAGCTCCTGTTACCAGCAAAATAATACCGGCAGTCTGTAAACCTTCTTCCAGACGGTCCACTACTTCATGTTTATTGACTTTTGGCATCAGGGTATAAACTGCCAGCAATACACTTATCGCCAGGGCAATAACTGGCGCACCAAGGAAATCAAATGTCTGAAAATATAAGTTGCTTTCTTGCCCAAAAAAAGTTTTGGTGCTCAATAGCAGTCCATTAATGGCTTTCATGAAGATCAATGCGATAGGAACGATAATTGGCATCAGAGAGAGAAATAGACCAGGCAAGGGTTTATTCACTTTTTCTTCTATATAGCGCTGATGGATTTCTTTCAGGTCCTCATTTTCTTCTGTTTTATCAATTGGCTGAAACTCTGGGTATTTTATGGCTAACCATTTGGCATAAAACACGATGCCGATAACACAAGGAACGGCCAAAACCATACCGGCCAGCATCATGGCGCCGATATCTACGCCAAAGATAGCTGCAACACCGAGTGGCCCCGGTGTCGGCGGGACGGCACTGTGGGTAACAACCAATCCGCCGGCCAATGCGACGCCAAGCGTCAGCAGATTGCGTTTGCCTTTTTTCGCCAGGGCCTTAGCCAGTGGATAGAGGATAACGAAAGCAGAATCGACAAAAATCGGAATGCTGACGATATAACCGGTAATTGCTAATGCCCACTCTTCGCGTTTTTTACCTAACCATTTGATAAAGCTGTAGGCTATCTGTTCAGCTGCGCCGGAAACTTCTAGCACCCGTCCCATCATGACCCCCAAACCGATAACGATACCAATACTGCCCAGTGTAGAGCCGAAACCTTTAGTAATGATATCGATGGTATTCGCTGCGGTTAAACCACCGGAGATCCCGGCGATCACTGCTGCAATCAGCATTGCCAGTAACGCATGAACACGGGTATGCAGTACCAGAAAGATCAGGGTAAATACGGCTACACCCAGACCAATGACCGGAATGTAGAGTTCCATAATCAGCCTCCATCTAGGGACAGGTTATTGGCGATAAAAGCATGGATTGCATCACTGAAAGCGCCATCAACCTGGAAACCGAGCGACAGCCCACGGTTGATATCAAAATTACCCGGCCAATTGGCGACAATGTGGTTAATGTTTTCGTCCGGTTCGAAGCGGATCAGATCTACAACTTTTTGCCCGGCAACTTCTGCCAGTGCGTCAATCATGCCCTGAACGGTGACACTGATACCGGGTAAATTAACTGTGCGGGAAAGGCCAAATTTCTCTGCTGGAATTTGAGCGGCATGAATAAAGTTGCGGATCACCGTTTCAGGGCTGGAAAGCCATAAGGTGAGATCGCGGGAAACCGGGCAGATGCTGCTTTCTCCATGCAAAGGTTCACGGATAATGCCACTGGCAAAAGAAGATGCGGCTTTGTTTGGTTTTCCGGGGCGAACACTGATTGTCGGCAAGCGGAGTACCCGGCCATCCACATACCCTCTACGGGAATAGTCGTTAATCAGCAATTCACACATGGCTTTCTGGGTGCCATAGGATGATTGAGGATTAACCGCACACTGATCGGTGATAGTCGCCGGTAATTCTCCACCATGCACACAGTTTCCCTTCCACCGAACCCCTGCAAATACCGCAAGGGAACTGGTGAAAATAAACTTCAATTTTGGATTTCTGGCCCGGGCGATTTCCAATAAGTTTCGGGTAACATCGAAGTTAACTTGTAAACCCAGATCGAAATCATTTTCAGCATGGCTACTGACAATGGCGGCTAAATGGAATAATACGGTGCTGTTTTCATCAATCAGCTTTTCCGCAGCATTTGCCTGAGTCAAATCCAGTGCCAGACACTGAACGCGAGGATCATTGACCGGTGAAACAGGGCGTTGAATATCGGTCAGTATCAACTGCTCAAAATCTAATTCTTGGTTGTTTCTTAGCAAAGCACAGGCGAGTTGCTGGCCCAGAAAACCTGCGCTGCCAGTGATTATCACTTTCATTGTGATTCTCCTGTTATTTCTGTGCTTTGAGAAGCCAACCCAGACCGTTTTCAGTGTGGCCGGCGGGGTGATATTCGCAACCCAGCCACCCTTGATAACCCATTTCATCTAGTTTATTAAACAGCCACGGGTAGTTTACCTCGCCACTATCGGGTTCATGACGCTCCGGCACAGAGGCAATTTGGATGTGGCTGAATTTTCCCCATAGGCGTTCAATCGTGCGCAGTAAATCCCCTTCCATAATCTGGCAGTGGTATAGATCCAACTGGATAAAAACGTTTGGACGATCAATCTCTTTGAGCAATACTTCGGCCTGGCGTTGAGTTGTCAGAAAATAACCCGGCATATCACGGGTATTAATCGGTTCAATTAATATATTGATATTATGTTCTGCCATCACATCTGCGGAATGTTGAATATTTCTAATATAACACTCACGCTGTTGTTCCGGTGTAAACGGTTTATTCAGCTTTCCCGCCATAGCATGAATCTGGTTGCAATCCAGTGCTAACGCGTATTTCAGGGCAGTTTGTACACCTTCCGCAAATTCTTTTTCACGTCCGGGAATAGAGGCTGTTCCTCTTTCACCCGCCGCCCAGTTTCCGGCTGGCATGTTGAATAAGACCTGTGTTAATTGATGCTGTTTTAGCAGGGCAGCAAGGTCTTCTGCTGCTGCTTCGTAAGGAAACAGATATTCAACGCCTTTAAATCCGGCTTTGGCTGCGCGGGCAAAACGTTCTGTAAAAGGCTCGTCTTTGAACATCATGCTCAAGTTTGCCGCAAATTTAGCCATGATGCATTCCTTGTTGGTTTATTCAGTTTTTTGGGTAACGAGTTTCAAATTCCTGTACTTGTTCTTTATTTAGCGCCGTGAAACCGTGTGGTAATAATGTCAGATAGAGCCGTGCGGTATCTTCCAATTCTTCCGCGTTGAAAAAAGCTTGCCGTAAAGTTTCGCCACCGACAACTGGTCCGTAGTTCGATAGCAGAATTGCGTTATGTTTTGCGGCCAGCTTCGCAATTTCTTCACCGATTCTTTTATCTCCTGGTGGTAGATATTTCACCAGCGGTAGTTAACCAAGGGGAGTGCAGGTGTACCACCGCCTGATATTTGGGACGGTTGCGGTACATTGTCAGGTGCATGGAAACTTCTTTTGTGGGTTAGTCGGCGTAATGATGATCGTGCCATCTGCCAACTTAGCGCTGGTATTACCTGTACCGCCACGACTATAACCCCGGTTATAACCCCGGTAAAACATTGAACGGGCCCATTTGACGAGTTCTGTCCGTAGTGCGGGTTCACACATGAAACATCTCCTGTGCACGCAGGAAGAAATCAATATCGCCGAAGTTACCTGATTTCAATGCCAGCCAATAATTGTGTTGTAGATCGTGTACCCAGGGTACGCCAGGGGCAATAGGTGCACCGATACTGAATTGTCGGATGTTCAGACTTTGTACTATTTTACCGGCAGTTTCGCCGCCTGCGACAATAAATGTATTGAACCCTTGTTGATGCAGGCTTTTTACAACGCTGGAGAATATGTTTTCTATTGCTTCACTGGCAATGGTTGCGCCATATTGTTGTTGGATTTTCTGCAATGTTTCCGGGGGTTGAGTCGTGTATAACATTGGCGCCAGGCTGTTTTCAGGTTGTTGAATAGCCCACGTTACCAGTCGTTCGGCATAGTGAGGATCATTAATGCATGAACTAATATCCAGGGCTTTGGCAGGAGCCCGTTTTTGGTATTGAGCAACTTGTTGGTTAGTCATAGCGGAGCAACTGCCGGAGAAGATTACGGTGCGCCTATTCTGGGCTGGTGGTGTTGCGCCTTCCGGCTGGGGTGGCATCAATGGTTTTCCGGTATCTAGGCTGGCAAGTGCAGCACCAAGACCGGAACCACCGGTGATTAATTTCAGTTCTAAGGCGGCTCTGGCAGTAGGTAGCAGGTCATTCATGGTCATGGCGTCTGTTACCGCGTAACGTATGCCTTGTTGTTGTAAATTATTTAGCCGATCGCGGATTGCTTGTTCCCCCTGATGAATACATGTCAGATCCACCAAATCTGCTTTTCCTTGGGCTTGTTGCTCCATCAGGCGTATCAGATTGGCATTTGTCATGGGGGTTACGGGATGGTGCTGCATACCACTTTCGTTAAGTAGCTGACCGTTGACAAACAGATGCCCATGAATAACTGTCCGACCGTTGATAGGGAGGGCGGGGGAGATTAGCGTGATATCTGTTTTTAATTCATCCATCAGAGCATCAGTGACCGGCCCGATATTGCCTTTGCTGGTGGAGTCAAAAGTTGAGCAGTATTTGAAGAATATTTGCTGGCAGCCTGCCTTCTGGCGTAGCCAGCGACAGGATTTCAGCGCGTTATTCACTGCCTCATCTACCGGACAGGAACGGCTTTTCAGGCTGATAATAATCGCATCAATCTCTTGGGCATCAATGTCCTGTGAAATGATGGTATTTTCGTCAGGCGTATCAAGAAGCTGAACGACTTGCCAGCCACTTTGCACCATAAAACCTGCGATATCGGTTGCGCCGGTAAAGTCATCGGCAATAACGCCCAATTTAATGGTCATTATTTTCTCTCCGGCAAAGTGAGTTTAAATCAAACCCATATGTAGGAATGTCTGCACGTATTAATGAACAGGCGATTCCCATTACCATAGCCCCAATCCTATAATTCTTATTTTTTATGATTATTTCACACGCTATTTCACAAATATACGACTGTTATCACATTCGCGCATCCTATGCGCGAAGTTTATTTTTCTAGTAATTATTTGATTTATAACGTTTATGTTGGATTGTTGTGAAATGTTAACTTTCACATAAAGGTGTGATGAAGAATATGACTATGGATACATTTAAGATCGGGTAAGCGAATTTCGTTGAGTGCTTTTAACGCCTTCACAATACAGTAGTGCAAGCGGGGTGAAGCGCGTTATTCCTTCAGCTTTCTCCACCAGCCACCTCTGTCAGCACGGGTATACCTCGCATGAGTGTGTTTGTTCAGACATGATGACATCATATCTCAGATATAAATATGCTATCACCACTTTAAACATAGATGGCTGGTATTGGATATTCAGGAATAACATGTTTGTGATGGTGGTGGGGGAAGGATTCGAACCTTCGAAGTCTGTGACGGCAGATTTACAGTCTGCTCCCTTTGGCCGCTCGGGAACCCCACCAAATTTTGAAAAGTATCATTGTTGCTTACAGCGGGCGGAATCATATCAAATGAACCGCCCCTGTAAAGTCTATATTTGAAAATAAGTTACCGTATGCTGTTTTTTTGCTCCGAGCGAGTCAGTTGTAAGCAATAAGCAAGGGTTTTTTTCTGCTAAAGAATGACTGTACGGTTTCCATAAACAAAAACCCGTTGGGCAAGTACCCAGTATAAAGCATGGCTCAGGACATTTTTTTCAACATCCCGGCCAGCTCTCATCATGTCTTCAGCTGTGTATGTATGGTCTATATTAATGACATTCTGAGTAATGATTGGACCTTCATCCAGATTATCATTCACGTAGTGGGCTGTCGCTCCTATGATTTTTACGCCTCTTTCATATGCCTGATGATAAGGTCGGGCCCCGATAAATGCAGGTAAGAAGGAGTGGTGAATATTAATAATCTGATTTGGGTAATGCTGGACAAATTCCGGTGTCAGTACCCGCATGTATTTGGCAAGTACTACGTAATCAGGTTTGTACTGGTCGATCTGGGTAATCAGTTTTTCATCATGTTGCTCACGGGTTAAACCTTCATGGCTGATTAAATGGAAAGGGATACCAAATTGTTCAACTAATGATTGTAATGTTGCGTGGTTGCCGATAACCGCAGCAATTTCAACATCAAGCCCATCGTAAGCGCTTTTCATGAGTAAATCCCCAAGGCAATGCGCTTCTTTTGTCACCATAATAACAATACGCCGCCGCCCAGCAGTGTTTAATTCCCGCTGCGAACCCACCGGTAGCGCGTCATCTAAGTCAGCAAGAAATGTTTCATCGTTGAAGATCCCTTCAAGCTCAGTACGCATGAAAAAGCGGCTGGTGTGATGATCGACGAATTCATTATTCTGAACGATATTCAGTTGGTGCTTGTAGCAGATGTTAGTAATTTTGGCGATTAATCCTTTTGCATCAGGGCAAATAGTGCGCAGAATTTTCTTTTGTACATGTTGGTGTTGCATGAATAGGGTGATCCTTAAATCTTTTTCACTTTTTGTCTGTGGTGTTTAACCACAACATTTTTTGTATTTTTTACCTGAACCACATGGACAGGGGCTATTACGGCCAGTTTGAGGTTTAACGCCGTCAATATAATACCACCGCTGGTCTATGCGAAGAAAACGTGAACGTTCATGAATAAGTTGTTTATCCTGGGCTTTTTGATCAAGAAAGCAAGTTGAAAATTCAACATAGGCTTCGTTATCGTTTTTACCTTTTTCAGTTGCGATAATATTTAATCCGAGCCATTGGGTAGCAATAAAACTCTGCTCTATATCTGAACGCCACTTTTCAGCCTGGCAGTCAGGATGCCAACTGGCAATAAGGTAATCAGCATTATGTTTTACATAGGCACTGTATCTGGAACGCATCAATGATTCGGCGTTTGGGGCAGGTTTTGTGTTTTTGAGATAAGCAGAACAGCAATCCGCAAAATCTATTCCACTGCCGCAAGGGCATAACTCTGTCAAAATAACTCCAATTGTAAAGGGTGAAATACCATTTTATGCGCTTTCTATTGCAAAGAAACGTAAGAGAACAAATGATAGTCACTTTATTGAACTAATATGATTGATAGTACCTAAGAACAGGTGAAAGTCGCAATATTAAGCTAAGGGAGCGTGTTTATGGAAAAAGCACTGGCAGGCAAACAGATTCTGGTTGTAGAGGATGAACCTGTTTTTAGTTCTTTGCTGGCTGGGTATTTGCGAACGTTGGGCGCTAAGGTATTGGTCGCATCTAATGGCGCTATTGCACTACAGGTTTTGGGACGTGAAGCTCATATTGAACTTATTTTATGTGATTTAGATATGCCGGTGATGAATGGCATTGAATTTGTTGCGAAATTAACTAATGAGGGCATTAATATTCCAGTTATCATTATTTCAGCAACTAACAAGATGGCAGAAGTTGATGAAGTGCTTCGTTTAGGTGCAAAAGATGTTTTATTAAAACCTGTTGCAGATCTAAATGAGATAAAAAAAGCAGTACTGGCCTATTTACATCCAACTGTTTTTATGTCTGGTGCAATTGAACAGAATAACTTGAATAAAGATTGGTTAACGCTGAAACATAATTCAGATGAAGCATTAAATATGTTTAAGCAGTTACAACCCCCGGTTTCTCAGGTGATTGCTCACTGTAAAGTCAATTATCGAAAATTAAATATGATTGATAAACCAGGGTTAATTCTCGATATGGCTGCGTTATCTGACAATGAATTAGCTTTTTATTGTCTGGATATCAGCCGTTCAACAGAGTACGGTGTGATTTCAGCATTATTACTCAGAGTTGCATTTAACAGTTTGTTACAAGAGCATATCACCCATCATTCCCGGCGTTTACCCAGTATGTCAGGTATTCTAAACAGGATTAATAATTTGTTGGAAGATGCAGGATTACAAGGGCAATTTCCATTGCTGCTTGGCTATTATCATACAATTAACAAAACGGTTCTGCTTACTTCAGCAGGGTTACATGCCAGTATTAAGTCGGGTAATCACCAAATCCAATTAGATAGTGGTGTTCCTCTTGGGACGTTGAGAACAATTTGTTCGAACCAGGTTTGTTCTCATAGTGCTGAATGGCAATGTCGGATTTGGAATACAGATAGTCAAATAAAATTGATGCTTTCTTCTATATATTCCGGGTGAATATTACCAAGGTGGGATTTTGTTTAAAGCAGATATTAAACATCAAGTCACGGTGATGTAATTAGACAGAATGGCGCTGTTTATCGGATAGAATTAGCTGGTATACTCAGTTCATTCTGCTTGGAATCTACCAGGCTATTTTATTTGTCGCTCTTTAGTGCAAAGAGCGAATTTAGCACGGCGCAGATAAAAGCGATAACTTTTGAGTGTACTATTAATGTGACCAGAAAGGCGGACAAAGCGATGTGTTCTGTGTATGCGTCGGTTTTTGTATGTTGTCCGCACTCTCGATTTATTGATAAGAATGGTCTGCAATAATGACGCCTTATTGGAATAGGTTCTTAAAGAGCCAGCACTGATTTTGAGTTGAAGACGGGTTTGTTTCAGCCAAAAAACATCAGGAGAAAAGATTAATGCCATCAGTAAGTAAAATAGTAAAGAAAGCCGTTATTCCCGTCGCCGGATTGGGAACAAGGATGTTACCTGCTACGAAAGCAATTCCTAAAGAGATGCTGCCCTTAGTGGATAAACCTCTTATTCAGTATGTTGTTAATGAATGTATTGCCGCTGGCATTAATGAAATTATTCTGGTGACTCATTCATCAAAAAATTCAATTGAAAACCATTTCGATACCAGTTTTGAGCTGGAGGCTATCCTTGAGCAAAGGGTGAAACGTCAGCTACTGGATGAAGTTCAATCTATTTGTCCAAGTCACGTCACTATTATGCAAACTCGCCAGGGAATTGCTAAAGGATTAGGCCATGCGGTGTTATGTGCCAAACCCTTAATTGGCGATGAGCCTTTTGCGGTGATACTCCCTGATGTTATTCTTGATGAGTACAGTACAGACCTGACTAAATATAATCTGAGTGAGATGTTGGTTCGTTATAATGAAACGGGAGCCAGCCAGATATTAGTAGAACCTGTACCTCATGAAGATGTTTCCAGTTATGGTATTGTCGATTGTCGGGGAGAAAATCTGCAACCCGGTGACAGCAAACCTATCAGGTGTGTGGTCGAAAAACCTGAACCAAAAGAAGCGCCGTCAAACCTTTCTATTGTTGGCCGTTATGTGTTGTCTGAAAAAATTTGGCCATTATTGGCAAAAACAGCGCCGGGTGCCGGAGATGAGATTCAACTTACCGATGCTATTGCTATGTTAATGGAAAAGGAATCCGTGGAAGCCTATCACTTGCGGGGGGTAAGTCATGATTGTGGTAATAAGCTCGGTTATATGCAGGCGTTTGTCCAATATGGCATGAAACATCATGCGTTAGGCAAAGAGTTTACTGATTGGTTAGTGGCTTTGCAGGATCAAGCTAAAGAATAATCTTGTGGAAATTGTTAGGTATCATATGAAAGTTACGGTATTTGGTATTGGCTATGTTGGCTTGGTTCAGGCTACGGTTTTAGCTGAAGTAGGGCATGATGTCCTTTGCATTGATGTAGATGAAAATAAAGTTGAAAATCTGAAAAATGGTCAAGTCCCCATTTTTGAGCCGGGTTTAGCGCCACTGGTTAAGAAGAATTATGAAGAAGGCCGCCTGAATTTCAGCACTGATGCAAAGGCCGGTGTTGCTCACGGTAAATTACAGTTTATTGCAGTAGGTACGCCCCCGGATGAAGATGGTTCAGCGGATTTGAAGTATGTCTCCGCCGTTGCCCGTACTATTGCCGAGTACATGGATAGCTATAAAGTTATTATTGATAAATCTACGGTTCCTGTTGGTACAGCAGATAAAGTTAATGCGGTTGTTAATGAGACTCTGCGTAAACGCAATATTGATATCCCGTTTGATGTGGTTTCTAACCCTGAGTTCCTTAAAGAAGGGGCCGCTGTTGCAGATTGTATGCGTCCTGAGCGGATTATTATTGGGTGTGACAACGACAGAGTCGTTGACCTGATTCGTGAATTGTATGAGCCATTTAATCGTAATCATGATCGTATGATTGTGATGGATATCCGCAGTGCAGAACTGACGAAATATGCCGCGAACTGTATGTTGGCAACGAAAATCAGTTTCATGAATGAGATCGCGAACTTAGCTGAAATGCTGGGGGCGGATATTGAGCATGTTCGTCAGGGAATAGGTTCTGATTCCCGTATTGGCTATCATTTTATCTATCCGGGCTGTGGTTATGGTGGCTCATGTTTTCCGAAAGATGTGCAGGCGTTAATTCGTACCGCAGAGCAAATTGGCTATCAACCCAGGATCCTTCATGCGGTAGAACAAGTGAATGAACAGCAAAAGAGTAAATTACCTTCTTTTGTTAAACGCCATTTCGGTGAAAATTTATCCGGCAAGACATTTGCAGTTTGGGGGTTATCGTTCAAACCGAATACCGATGATATGCGTGAAGCATCCAGCCGTGTTTTGATGGAAGTCTTGTGGCAGGCAGGTGCCAAAATACAGGCTTATGATCCTGAGGCGATGCAGGAAGCTCAACGTATTTATGGTCAGCGTGATGATTTATCATTGATGGGTACCAAGGAAGCGGCGCTGAATGGGGCGGATGCCCTGATTATCTGTACTGAATGGCAAAGTTTCCGTGCGCCAGATTTTGATATCATCAAAGGGTCTCTCAGGACGCCCGTTATCTTTGACGGGCGGAATCTCTATGATCCTGAACGCCTGCAATCCCGTGGTTTTACTTATTATGGGATTGGTCGTGGCGCATCCATTAACCCGGTTATCTGAGTAATACGATGAAATTCTTAGTGACAGGTGCTGCTGGTTTTATTGGTTTTCATGTGAGCCAGCGATTATTAAAAATGGGGCATGAGGTTGTGGGTATTGACAACCTTAATGACTATTATGATGTGAATCTTAAACAAGCACGGTTAGATTTATTATTTGATAAACCGGGTTTTAAATTTGAAAAGCTGGATTTAGCTGACAGAATAGCCATTTTTGATCTTTTTGTGCGGCATCAATTCCAGCGGGTTATCCATCTGGGCGCTCAGGCGGGTGTTCGCTATTCGTTGCAAAACCCAATGGCTTACATTGATTCGAATATAGTTGGGCATATCAATATCCTGGAGGGTTGTCGCCATAATAATGTTGAGCATTTATTATATTCTTCTTCCAGTTCTGTTTATGGGTTAAATAGAAAGCAACCGTTTTCGACAAACGATTCAGTTGATCACCCAATTTCACTATATGCGGCAACTAAAAAATCAGATGAATTAATGTCTCATTGTTACTCTCATCTTTATCAGTTGCCAACGACAGGCTTGCGATTTTTCACCGTATATGGCCCGTGGGGGCGTCCTGATATGGCTTTATTTAAGTTCACTAAAGCGATGTTATTAGGGCAGCCTATTGAGGTTTATAACCACGGTAACATGGTTAGAGACTTTACTTATATCGATGATATCGTCGAATCAATAATCAAGTTGCAAGACATCATTCCTGCATCAAATGAGCGCTGGATGGTTGAGGATGGGCAAATATCTGCCAGTTCTGCTCCTTACTGTATTTATAATATTGGTAATGGTCAACCAACTAGACTAGGTGATTTTATTGAGGCGATAGAAGAGTCATTAGGCATTCAGGCTAAGAAAAATTTTATGCCCATGCAAGATGGTGATGTTCTATCGACCTGTGCTGATTCAAGTGACCTTTTTCAAAAAATAGGATTTGCCCCCAATACGCCGCTAAAGCATGGCGTGAAGCAGTTTGTAGAGTGGTATTTGAATTTCTATCATCAATCCAAATAAGAAAAAGGAGCCATTGGCTCCTTTTCTATTGAATCACTGACAGCGATCCAAGAGAAGTAAATAACTGTACCTGATTGGTTATTAATTTGCCTTAGCATTGGCTAAGTTAGTCACTAGCTAGCGTTGCTTCACAACAAAGAAATGACACCTACAGGTTGTTACTTGATTAAATGCCTGCCAATGATGTTTAAGCTCATATAACAGGCATTAATACGTTTGTCAGTTAAACCGTTTATATAATAAAAATACCCTTGTGAGAGGGTATTTTTATAATTAAATCAATTTAAAAACAACATGTTAGAGCAAGAAGCTTTCCAGAGTTTTTCCTTCGTCTTCAATTGCTTTTTTGATAACAGCTGGTGTACGCCCTTGACCTGTCCAGGTTTTAGTTTCACCGTTTGTATCAACGTATTGGTATTTAGCTGGACGCGCAGGACGTTTTGTTTTACCAGCAGATTTGCCGGCGCTCATTGTCTGAAGCAATTCACTTGGATCAATTCCTTGATCAAGAATCATTTTACGAACTTCTTCCAATTTGCGTGTACGTTCCTCTAATTCAGCTTGTACCTGACTTTCTTCTTCACGACGCTCTTCAACAGCGACGGTCAGTTTTTCAAGTATTTCTTCTAAGAACTCAAGTTCACATTCTCTTGCTTGAGCTCGTAAAGTACGGATGTTATTTAGGGTTTTTAAATCGCTCATTGTCCTGGTCTCAAATTATAATGATGATGGCTGATGTGGATATAATAATAGAATGCTATTTTATTTTCTGCAATAGTCATTTTCTCATATTCGGATAAAATGACTCTTTTTTTTAAACGTAATTTCTTTACAAAAGTTATATAGCGCTTTTTATACAGCTATTTCGATTGTCATTCCACAATAACATGTTCAGGGTACCTTTAACAAAGGGGGTCATGATTATCTCTCTAATTTATAAACCAAGCATATACTAAATCGGTAAGTAATTTTAACTGTTTCTTATCATACCTGCTAAGGCAGAATAATACTAAGTTAAAAAAAACTTATGACTAATCCATGAGTTATCGTCGATTTTCTGTGACTATTTTCTGGGAGTAAGTCACGCGCATTATTAATTTGTATACAATATGCAACAAATCAGTCTGGCTTTCATTTCTTAATTTAAACATGAACATTTGTCGTTTAAATGCGCTTTATTACTCATTTGATGTGATCAAGGTCATGAATCATTAAGACATCATTAAGCTAAATATTTCTGTATATCAATCGGTAAAGCTTACTGAGATGGATAATCACCACTAAAGTTTATGGTAAACTCATCTGACTATATGGCTTTATAAATTTTGTTAAGAGGCAGGGCCAATGGCTCAACTTTATTTTTATTACTCCGCAATGAACGCCGGAAAATCGACATCACTGTTGCAATCCTCTTATAACTATAATGAGAGAGGGATGAGAACGCTGATTTTTACCGCAGAAATTGACACCCGGTTTGAAAAAGGAAAAGTCAGTTCTCGGATTGGATTATCTGCTGATGCACTTTTGTTTAGCCAACAGACAGATATTGGTGAGTTAATTAGAAATGAAAATATGCGGGAAAAAGTGCATTGTGTGCTGATTGATGAGTGTCAGTTTCTCACGAAAGCACAGGTTGAACAGCTATGTAAAGTGACTGACTACGATGATATTCCGGTTCTTTGCTATGGGCTGAGAACGGATTTCAGCGGAGAGCTTTTTAGTGGTAGTCAGTATCTTTTGGCGTGGGCTGATAAGCTAGTTGAGCTGAAAACTATCTGCCATTGTGGGCGCAAGGCAAGCCGTGTATTACGTTTTGATGGCGAAGGTATGGTCGTTTATGATGGCGAACAGGTTGATATTGGTGGTAATGAGAAATATGTGTCTGTTTGCCGTAAGCACTATATGGATGCTATCAGTAAGGCTAAGGAAAGACGAAGATAAGTATACAATTTATAATTCTGTTGTCTGTTGTAAAGCTTCCTGAGGCCGTTTGAGAGCTTGGATTAACCGTGAGGAAAATGGGGCAGAGGTAAAGTTAAAGGGGCTTATATTTGCCCCTTTTAAGTGGTTTACATCAGTTAACAGCCTGTTTTTTCCGGAGGTTCTGGCGTTACCTCTGTTTCTGTGAATTCACGGCCATAGAATGAATCTAGCAGTAATTGTTTCAGCTCAGAAATCAGGGGGTAGCGTGGGTTAGCGCCAGTGCATTGGTCGTCGAAGGCATCTTCAGACAACTTATCAATTTTTGCCAGGAAGTCAGCTTCCTGAACACCGGCTTCGCGGATAGATGTTGGGATACCCAGTGTCGATTTCATCTCTTCCAGCCATGCCAGCAGTTTTTCGATTTTTGCTGCTGTATGGTCGCCGGTCGCAGATAAACCAAGATGATCCGCAATTTCAGCATAACGACGGCGGGCTTGCGGGCGGTCATATTGGCTGAATGCAGTCTGTTTGGTTGGGTTATCGTTAGCGTTATAACGGATAACGTTACAAATCAGCAGTGCGTTAGCAAGGCCATGTGGAATATGGAACTCCGAACCCAATTTATGTGCCATAGAGTGACATACTCCCAGGAAAGCATTAGCAAATGCAATACCCGCAATAGTTGCAGCATTATGAACCCGTTCACGGGCGATTGGGTTAGTGGCGCCTTCGTGATAGCTGGCTGGGAGGAACTCTTTCAATAGTTTTAGCGCTTGCAGTGCTTGTCCGTCAGAGTATTCGTTTGCCAGGACCGATACGTAAGCTTCCAGGGAATGGGTGATTGCGTCTAGTCCACCAAAAGCACACAGTGATTTTGGCAGATTCATCACCAGGTTGGCATCAACGATAGCCATATCCGGCGTCAGAGCATAATCAGCCAGTGGATATTTCTGACCGGTTGCATCATCAGTGACAACGGCGAAGGGTGTCACTTCAGAGCCTGTACCGGAAGTTGTGGTAATCGCTACCATTTTCGCTTTAATCCCCATTTTGGGGAATCGGTAGATACGTTTACGGATATCCATAAACCGCAGGGCTAATTCTTCGAAATGCGTTTCAGGGTGTTCATACATCACCCACATAATTTTGGCGGCATCCATTGGAGAACCACCACCCAAGGCAATAATGATATCTGGTTTGAATGAGTGCATTTGTTCCGCACCCTTACGAACAATGCTTAGGGTAGGGTCTGCTTCAACTTCAAAGAAAACTTCGGTTTCTATCCCGTGGGATTTCAGCACATCAGTGACCTGGTCAGCATAGCCATTATTGAATAAGAAACGGTCTGTTACGATGAAGGCACGTTTTGCGCCATCAGTTGCGACTTCCTCTAATGCGATAGGCAGTGAACCGCGGCGGAAGTAAATTGATTTTGGAAGTTTATGCCACAGCATATTTTCTGCCCTTTTCGCCACAGTTTTGGTGTTGATGAGATGTTTTGGCCCTACGTTTTCAGAGATAGAGTTTCCTCCCCATGAACCGCAGCCCAGTGTCAGAGATGGGGCAAGTTTGAAATTATAGAGATCACCGATACCCCCCTGGGAAGCGGGTGTATTCACCAGAATACGGGCTGTTTTCATTTTGTCGCCAAAGTATTTGATGCGTGCCGCTTGATTGTCCTGGTCGGTATACAGGCAGGATGTGTGACCAATCCCCCCCATTTCAACCAGTTTTTCCGCTTTCTCTACCGCGTCTTCAAAATTGTTACCACGATACATTGCGAGTAATGGAGACAGTTTTTCGTGGGCGAAGGGTTCTGCTTTATCAATCAGATTGACTTCTCCGATTAGGATCTTGGTTCTTTCCGGAACATGAAAGCCGGCCATTTCGGCAATTTTCGTTGCGGGTTGACCAACAATTTCCGCATTCAGGTTACCGTTTTTCAGGATGATATCTTGAACTGCTTTCAGTTCCTTACCTTGTAACAAATAACCACCATGAGTAAAGAAACGTTTACGCACCTGATCATAAACAGAATCCACCACGATAACGGACTGTTCTGAAGCACAGATAACACCGTTGTCGAAAGTTTTGGACATCAGAATAGAGGCGACTGCGCGTTTAATATCAGCTGATTCGTCGATGACGACCGGTGTGTTCCCCGCACCAACGCCGATTGCCGGCTTACCAGAGCTGTATGCTGCTGTTACCATACCAGGGCCACCGGTCGCCAGGATCAGGTTGATATCTTGGTGGTGCATCAATGCATTGGAAAGTTCAACAGACGGTTCATCAATCCAGCCAATAATATCTTTTGGTGCACCGGCTTCCACCGCAGCACACAGAACCAATTCAGCTGCTTTATTTGTTGCTTTTTTAGCGCGTGGATGGGGTGAAAAAATAATACCGTTACGGGTTTTCAGGCTGATCAGCGCCTTAAAAATCGCGGTGGATGTTGGGTTAGTTGTTGGCACGATACCGCAGATTAAGCCAATAGGTTCGGCGATAGTGATGGTGCCGAATGTTTTGTCTTCGGACAAAATGCCACAGGTTTTCTCATCTTTATAAGCGTTATAGATGTATTCGGAAGCGAAATGGTTTTTGATCACTTTATCTTCGACAATCCCCATCCCTGATTCCGCCACGGCTAATTTTGCTAAAGGGATGCGTGCATCTGCTGCTGCAAGGGCCGCGGCACGGAAGATCTTGTCAACTTGCTCCTGAGAAAAGTTGGCAAATTCACGTTGTGCTTTTTTAACCCGAGCAATCAGCTCGTTCAGTTCAGTAATATGAGTTACAGTCATAGAGAAGTACTCCTGGAAAATATTAAAAATACTTAAATATCAATGGATAAGGGTTTTTTAGACTATTTAGCTTGGTGATTTTATGATGGCTACAGATTACCATTCGGTATTAAATAGATATTGATCTTAATCACATAAATCCCAAGCTGACTCCTTTCAGCTTGGGTGAGTGATTATTATCGTTAGTTGAGTGATAAAAGTGTTAGTAAGGTTGAGTTTTTAACCTAATGAAAAAATTGGGTTAACAATTTGTTATATAAGACATTTTAAATTGAAAAATGAGTCTCAGCCGATGGAAAGCGGAACGTCATCCGTATAAAGTAAAGAAAAAATTAAGTTTTCTATGATTTTTGGGTAAGTAATCATATGAAAATATTTTCGTTAACACTGTGTAACTCAAGGGGGGTTATTAGTGGGTGATTTACTGTTGGATCTTTCTGGTTATATTAAGTTTTTTGTTGGGCTGTTTGCACTCGTCAATCCTGTTGGTATTTTGCCGGTTTTTATCAGCATGACTCACTACCAGGCTCAGGCCGTCCGCAATAGAACTAATTTTGTTGCCAATATTTCTGTTGCCATCATTTTATGGACAGCTTTGCTGCTGGGTGATTCGATACTGCGGATGTTTGGCATTTCCATTGACTCTTTCCGTATTGCCGGGGGGATCCTTGTTGTGACAATCGCTATGTCGATGATTAACGGTAAACTTGGGGAAGACAAACAGAATAAGCAAGAAAAATCAGAAACCGCCATTAGAGAGAGTGTTGGTGTTGTGCCGCTGGCATTGCCGTTAATGGCTGGCCCCGGGGCGATCAGCTCTTGTATTGTTTGGAGTTCCCGCTATCAGGGATGGCAGAATTTTATTGGGCTGGTGATAACCAGTGCATTGTTTGCTTTTTGCTGCTGGTTGTTATTCCGATCAGCTCCCTTGGTCGTCAAATATCTTGGGCAAACAGGCATTAACGTTATCACCCGAATTATGGGGCTGCTATTGATGTCTTTGGGGATCGAACTGATTGTGGCAGGGATCAGAGCATTATTCCCAGGGTTACTCTGATACGATTGACGATAAAATGTGTTAGGTTCTTCTCAAGTCAAATTATAAATTATAATATTCTTGTCATTTTTATTATAAAGCCTGTCTTATAGGTTTTTCTCACTTATTTTACTGGTATTCCCTGAATTTTATACAAATAACCCAATATTTTTCTAAACTATTTTTGTCTGCTAGTGCAATCTGTAACTGGTTGCTTCCATCGTAGTTTTGTGATGAATGTAGGTTTTTAATTTGCATTGATTGCAATTTGTTAAAATTATGTTTATTTTCATCTCTGGTCTACCTTTGTTTACTATTTTAGTTAAGCTAAATGTAAATAAAATGATGTGTATCAGTTAGTTACGGTGTTATTTTGGATGTTTTGTCAATTAATGTAATAGATTGCATTAAGTTGTTTGTTAAGGATGGTTTGTACAATATGGGAAGGGTATTTTAACAATTGATATGATAAGTCTCCTTTAATATTTAATCCGTTACTTTGAGCTAAATAATGTGAAGGTACTGGCCCTTACAGGATATATGCGAAATGAATGAGCAGGTTCACCAAACTGGAGGTAAAAAATGAAGATCAAACAATTAAAATTACATAAGTTTGTTTCCTGTATATTTTTATTATCGGTATTTCCTGTTACGCCCGTGTTTGCCGCTGAGGTCCCAGAGGGGGTGAAGCTTGCGGATAAACAGCAGATTATTATCAATAATGGCTCAGAAGTTGCGTCACTTGATCCACATAAAGTCGAAGGTGTGCCAGAAACCAACATTATTCTTAACCTCTTGGAAGGATTAGTCAGTACGGGCTCCGAGGGAGAAACTGTTCCCGGTGTTGCCAGCCATTGGGAAAACCAGGATTACAAGGTCTGGACTTTTTATCTGCGTGATAATGCTAAATGGAGTGATGGAACTCCCGTCACGGCCAATGATTTTGTGTATAGCTGGCAACGTTTGGCTGATCCTCATGTGGGTTCACCTTATGCCAGTTATCTTCAATATGCTTACGTTGAAAACATTGATGATGTTCTGAAAGGTAAAAAATCTCCTGACCAGTTGGGGGTTAAAGCGCTGGATGATCATCGTTTGCAGGTGACTCTGACGCATCCCGTGCCTTATTTCATCAATATGCTCAGTCATACGGCAATGAAACCGGTGAAAAAGGATCTGGTTGAAAAATTGGGTAATAAATGGACTCTGCCAGAAAATTATGTGGGCAATGGGGCGTATCGGCTGAAAGAGTGGGTGGTGAATGAGCGGATTGTGATTGAACGTAATCCACAATACTGGAATAACGGCAAAACGATTATTGAGCAAGCGACGCTTTTACCACTTCAATCTGAAACCAGTAGTGTTAACCGCTACCGTAGTGGAGAAATAAATATCACCAACAGCGCTATCCCTCCGGATCTGTATCGGAAAATGAAAAAAGAGATCCCTGATCAAATGCGCGTCAGCCCTTATCTCTGTACGTTCTATTACGAAATTAACAATAATAAACCCCCGTTTACTGATGTAAGAGTCCGTGAAGCCGTTAAGTTAACTCTCGACCGGGAGATTATTGCGGGAAAAATTATGGGACAGGGGCAAGTACCGGCTTATGGTTTTACGCCAACGTTTATCGGTGGTAGTGATTTTTCTAAACCAGAGTGGGCTAGCTGGACACAGGAACAGCGTAATAAGCGAGCCAGAGAATTACTGGCGCAGGCGGGTTTTAATCAGGCGAATCCGCTAAAGTTCACATTGTTATACAACACATCTGATCAAAATAAACAGCAGGCTATTGCCGCCGCTTCCATGTGGAAAAAGAATCTGGGAGCTGATGTGATTTTACAGAATCAGGAATGGAAAACTTCTCTCGAAAGTCGCCACCAAGGGAATTATGAGGTTACCAGAGCAACTTGGTGTGCGGATTACAATGAACCTACGGCATTTTTAAATACGTTGCTTTCACATAGCAGTAATAACACGGCTTTCTACCAGAATAAAAATTTCGATGGCTATCTGGAGCAGGCATTAGTCGCTAAAGATGCGGCTGCGCGTAAGAAGTTATACCAACAAGCTGAATTTCAACTTGATAAGGACTCGGTATTGATTCCCGTTTATTACCGGGTGAGTGTACGGCTTGTTAGCCCATCAGTGGGAGGGTTTTCAGGGAAAGACCCATTAGATTATATGGATATTAAGCAACTGTATATGATAAAAAACTAGACATTAGTTTTACTCAAAAGAGTTACTGGCCCTGCAAATAAAATCGTTCCTTTTGAATGCAGGTGATAATCCGACCCGTATTTCTGGGCCGTCGACTGATAAAAAGTCTGACGATATAAAATTGGAGTAGAAAAAGATGATAAACACAACTAAGAATAAATTACTTACTGTCAGCATCAGTGCTGTCCTAAGTATGGTCGTGGCGAGCCAGGTATTTGCTGCAAAAGTGCCTGAGGGTGTTCAATTAGCTGATAAACAGGTTTTAGTCCGTAATAACGGGGCTGAACCGCAATCGCTGGACCCGCATAAAATTGAAGGGGTGCCTGAATCACATTTGGCCCGCGATCTGTTTGAAGGTGTTGTAATCGTTGGCCCGCATGGTGAAATCTTGCCGGGTTCTGCAACCCATTGGGAAAATAAAGACTTTACCGTTTGGACATTCCATATGCGTAAAGAGGCTAAGTGGTCTAATGGTGACCCTGTCACTGCTCATGATTTTGTTTACAGTTGGCAGCGTTTGGCTGATCCTAATACGGCTTCTCCTTATGAAAGTTATCTCCAGTATGCCCATATCACGAATATTGATGACATCATCAGTGGCAAAAAGAAACCGGATACTCTGGGTGTAAAAGCACTGGATGACTATACATTACAGCTCACATTGAGTGAAGCGGTTCCTTATCTGCCAAAGCTTTTGGCTCACTCTTCAATGTCGCCGGTTCATAGAGCCACGGTAGAAAAATATAGCGAAAAATGGACTCAACCGCAGAGTTTTGTGGGTAATGGTGCTTACAAACTGAAAAATTGGACAGTCAACGAACGTATTGTGATGGAGCGTAGTCCGACATACTGGGATAACAAAAATACCGTTATTGATCAGGTTACTTTCTTGCCAATTTCATCAGAAGTAACAGATGTAAACCGTTATCGCAGTGGTGAAATTGATATGACTTATACCAATTTGCCGATTGAGTTATTCCAGAAACTGAAAAAAGAGATCCCTAACGAGCTGCATATTAACCCACATCTATGTACTTATTATTACGAAATTAATAACGAAAAACCGCCATTTAATGATCCTCGTGTCCGTACTGCATTGAAATTGGCTATGGATCAGGACATTGTGACAAATAAAGTAAAAGCGCAGGGTGATATCCCGGCTTACGGTTTTACGCCTCCGTTTACTGATGGCATGAAAGCGATGAAACCCGCTTGGTTTACCGACTGGAACCAGGAAAAACGTAACCAGGAAGCCAAAAAATTACTGGCTGAAGTGGGTTATACTAAAGATAATCCATTGAAGTTTAACTTGCTTTATAATACCTCCGATTTGCATAAAAAAATTGCAATCGCAATAGCTTCTGTCTGGAAGAAGAATTTAGGTGTTGATGTTCGTTTGGAAAACCAGGAGTGGAAAACTTTCCTTGATACCCGACATCAGGGCAATTACGATGTCGCCCGTGCTGGCTGGTGCGCCGATTACAATGAACCTTCTTCATTCCTTAATATGTTGCTTTCTTACAGCAGTAATAACACCTCTCATTATAAGAGCAGTGAATTTGATAAGCTGATGAAAGAATCCCTGCAAGTAAAAACTGATGATGAGCGTGCGGTCGTTTATCAAAAGGCAGAAGAGCAGCTAGACAAAGATTCGGTCATTGTCCCACTTTATTACTATGTGAATACCCGGTTAGTGAAGCCCTATGTTGGCGGCTATACAGGGAAAGATCCTTTGGATAATCTACACACCAAAGATTTTTATATTATCAAACACTAAATAGTTGTAGGGCAGCCCGGAAAGGGCTGCCTTAGTGTCAGATTATTTTAAGGCCAGGGTTTAGGGTCAACACATAGGAACGGGCAATGCTTAAGTTTATTTTACGTCGTTGTTTAGAGGCGATCCCGACACTTTTTATTCTTATCACTATTTCGTTTTTCATGATGCGGCTGGCGCCAGGTAGCCCATTTACCGGTGAGCGGAAATTGCCGCCAGAAGTTATGGCAAATATTGAAGCGAAATATCATCTGAATGATCCCATGTATAAACAATATTTTGATTACTTAGTCCAGCTTTCCAAGGGGGATTTTGGGCCGTCTTTTAAATATAAGGACTACACAGTTAATGATCTGGTCGCGACGGCATTTCCGGTGTCGGCTAAATTGGGTGCATCGGCATTTATGATGGCGGTTATCTTAGGGGTCAGCGCTGGGGTTATTGCTGCACTTAACCAAAACACAAAGTGGGATTATACGGTTATGGGATTCGCCATGACGGGGGTTGTTATCCCAAGTTTTGTTGTCGCACCGTTATTGGTGCTGGTGTTCGCTATTCACCTTAAATGGCTACCAGGAGGGGGCTGGAATGGCGGAGCGCCAAAATTTATGATCTTACCCATGGTCGCATTGTCTTTGGCCTATATCGCCAGTATCTCGCGTATCACCCGTGGTTCAATGATAGAAGTGCTGCACTCTAATTTTATCCGTACTGCACGTGCCAAAGGGTTGCCATTACGTATCATTATATTCCGCCATGCCTTAAAACCCGCATTGCTGCCCGTCATCTCTTATATGGGGCCTGCTTTTGTCGGTATTATCACCGGCTCAATGGTGATTGAAACAATCTTCGGTTTACCGGGAATAGGGCAGTTATTTGTTAACGGAGCATTGAACCGTGACTATTCATTGGTGTTAAGCCTGACGATTTTGGTTGGTGGCCTGACTATTCTGTTCAATGCGATTGTTGATGTGTTGTATGCCGTCATCGATCCGAAGATCCGTTATTAAGACTGGAGCGCGCAATGATAGTCAATAAACAAAACAGCGAAGCTCTGGAAAATTTCTCTGAGCAACTGGAAATTGAAGGCCGCAGTTTGTGGCAGGATGCACGACGTCGTTTTATTCACAACCGGGCAGCGATTGCCAGTTTGTGCTTGCTATCGTTGATTACTTTGTTTGTGATCCTGGCACCAATGCTGGCCCAGTTTACTTACGATGATACTGATTGGGCCATGATGTCTATGCCACCTGATTTTGAATCAGGTCACTATTTCGGTACTGATTCTTCTGGTCGTGATTTACTGGTACGTGTTGCTATTGGTGGGCGTATTTCATTGATGGTTGGGATTGCTGCAGCCTTGGTTGCTGTCGTTGTTGGAACTTTGTATGGGTCATTATCCGGTTATCTGGGCGGAAAAATAGACTCAGTGATGATGCGTCTGTTGGAAATTCTGAACTCATTCCCATTCATGTTCTTTGTGATCCTGCTGGTGACGGTCTTTGGACAGAATATTTTGCTGATATTTGTCGCGATTGGCATGGTGTCATGGCTGGATATGGCGCGTATTGTCCGTGGTCAGACACTGAGCCTGAGACGTAAGGAATTTATTGAAGCGGCGCTGGTATGTGGGGTGCCAACCCGTTACATCGTGTTACGCCATATTGTCCCTAACGTATTGGGCGTGGTGGTGGTTTATGCGTCTTTATTAGTTCCAAGCATGATTCTGTTCGAATCATTTCTTAGCTTTCTGGGATTGGGAACTCAAGAGCCATTAAGCAGTTGGGGGGCATTGCTAAGTGATGGTGCGAATTCAATGGAAGTTTCCCCGTGGTTACTGATGTTTCCTGCCGGTTTTCTGGTGGTGACACTGTTTTGTTTTAACTTTATCGGCGATGGCCTGCGTGATGCCCTCGATCCGAAAGATCGTTAAGGAGGTAACATGAACAGCGTTAAAAACCAGAAAAGTTCTGAGCCGTTGTTAATTGTTAAAGATTTGAATGTGATTTTTAGTACCCCGGATGGGAATGTTACTGCGGTGAACAAGCTGAATTTTGATTTACGGGCAGGGGAGACACTGGGAATTGTCGGTGAATCTGGTTCTGGGAAATCACAGACCGCTTTTGCTCTGATGGGATTGCTTGCCAGAAACGGCACAATTGGCGGCTCTACCATTTTTAATGGCAGGGAAATTCTTAACTTGCAAGAGAAAGAACTTAACCGCATGAGGGCGGAAGAAATATCCATGATATTTCAAGACCCAATGACTTCTCTCAATCCTTATATGCGCATTGGTGACCAGCTCACAGAAGTATTGATGCTGCATAAACGTATGAGTAAAAGTGAGGCATACCTCGAATCGATTCGGATGCTGGATGCCGTCAAGATGCCGGAAGCGCGTAAACGTATGAGCATGTACCCTCATGAGTTTTCTGGTGGTATGCGTCAGCGCGTGATGATTGCAATGGCATTATTATGCCGGCCAAAATTGCTGATTGCCGATGAACCGACAACCGCACTTGATGTTACGGTTCAGGCACAGATTATGATTTTGTTGAATGAGCTGCAACAGGAGTTTAATACCGCGATAATTATGATCACTCACGATTTGGGGGTCATTGCCGGTGTTTGTGACAAAGTGCTGGTGATGTACGCGGGGAGAACGATGGAATATGGCACGGCTCGTGAAGTGTTTTATCAACCAACGCATCCTTATTCTATTGGCCTTCTTAATGCTGTTCCCCGTCTTGATGGTGATGACGAGTCATTGGCGACAATTCCGGGGAATCCGCCCAATTTATTACGGTTGCCGAAAGGGTGTCCGTTCCAGCCTCGCTGTCAATTTGCAGTAGACCATTGCGTAGATTGTGAACCAAAGTTAGAGACATTTGGCAATGGGCGTTTGCGAGCTTGTTTTAAAGCACCGGGAGAATTGGTATGAGTCCGATTGAAGAAAGACGTGTGCTGCTGGAAGTGGCCGATCTGAAAGTTCACTTTGATATCAAAGATGGCAAACAATGGTTTTGGCAACCAGCTAAAACCCTGAAAGCGGTTGATGGCGTCACATTGAGGTTGTACGAAGGGGAAACCTTGGGTGTGGTTGGCGAATCTGGTTGCGGTAAATCGACTTTTGCCCGTGCAGTTATCGGATTGGTCAAGTCTTCTGGTGGTTCAGTAACTTGGTTGGGAAGAAGCCTGCTGGATATGAATGATAAACAGTGGCGGGATATTCGTAGTGATATCCAGATGATATTCCAGGATCCATTAGCGTCTCTGAACCCGCGAATGACGATTGGCGATATTATCGCAGAGCCACTGCGCACTTATCATCCTAAGATGAAAGAGCTGGAAATCAAAGAACGGGTAAAAGCAATGATGATGAAGGTTGGGTTATTGCCGAATCTGATTAACCGTTACCCGCACGAATTCTCTGGTGGTCAGTGTCAACGAATCGGGATTGCCCGTGCGCTTATTCTTGAACCTAAATTGGTGATTTGTGATGAGCCAGTCTCGGCACTTGATGTCTCTATTCAGGCTCAGGTAGTGAACCTGTTGCAGGAATTACAACGGGAAATGGGGTTATCGCTGATTTTTATCGCCCATGATCTTGCAGTGGTTAAACACATATCTGACCGTGTATTGGTGATGTATCTTGGGCATGCGGTGGAGTTGGGCACTTATGATGAGGTTTATCATAATCCACAGCACCCTTATACCAAAGCATTGATGTCGGCAGTACCGGTGCCTGATCCAGATAAAGAACGCAATAAACAAATTGAGTTATTGGAAGGTGAATTACCGTCACCGATCAATCCGCCATCAGGTTGTGTTTTCCGTACACGTTGCCCAATGGCAGATCCTGAATGTGCTAAGACACGACCATTGATGGAGGGAAGTTTTCGTCATGCAGTGTCTTGTTTGAAGGTTGATCCGTTGTAATTGCTGGTGATGTTGTCATATTAGATGGTGCACTTTGCTTGGTAATTTATTGGTTTTTTAATTGCAACTCAATGAAATTACTGGCGTAGTGTATCATTTACTTGCGAATCATAAAAAAATAGTTGACTTTTAAAAAATAAAATGTTAAATATTTTTGTGTTGGAAAAGTGTTAATTAAATCAATGTATTTTGTTGGCATATATTTAGCGTAACTGAGTTTTATCTAAGTAATGGAGACGTTAATATGAACAATATCGATCTCTCTAAATTATTTACCCCGAAAGGTCATTTGTACACAGCTGTTGTTCTCATCAATCGAAAGTAAGCGTCATCTAGTGCGATTAAAGTGTCCAAATATCTGGACACTTTAACACCTTTATTAATGAGGAATTTGTCATGACTGCTGCCATTGAGAAGAATCAATCGTTTTTTGAAGATGAAGTGTTATCTTCGTTAAAATACCTGTCTGAAAACTTCAATATAGCCTTCAGTGATAAGTTAAAAATCAATTATAATTGGAAAGTTTTTGCCAACTATTTTTTGTGCGTTGATGCGATAAAAGAGCAAGACCAAAAAAATGCAGAAATTTTCTTAAAATCTGCATTGGATAACTTGTCTACTCACAGCCCTAATACAACGGTTCCTGGTAGACCGGAAATATTAGTTATTACTGATGCTAACATCTCAGAAGAGGTAGCAAAAACCTTAAAAGATATCTATGACAAACCGGATAATGACGTCAATGACGATGGTGTTTATGCATTCGGCCCATTCATGGGGAACTCAGAAGAAGAGATAACCAAAATACATCAATCATTGGATCTCATGAAATCTGTTTCACCCTATTACTACAACTTTGTCAATTCGTTAATAAAGCACATTGTCTTGGTTGGTCAAACTGAACGTGGGGGGATAAAATCGGGATCAACATTAAAAACGTTGGGATGTATCATCATTTCTCCCAATACAAAGGAAGAGATTAGTTCAATAAACCAATACATTGAAGATTTGGTTCATGAGGCATCGCACTCAAAATTATTTTTGGAGCAAACTAAAGATCAGCTTGTCTACAACCCGGTAGAGAATCTCTACACAGCACCATTTAGAAAAGATAAAAGGCCAATGTCAGGTATCTATCATGCCAATTATGTGCTTGGCAATATCGTGTCTTATTTCAGACAGGCTGTTAAAGTTTCTTCCAATAACGATCTCAATAACAATGCGAAGTTCTTGGAAAGAGCATTAACTCGGTATAATGAAACATACAATATCATAGAACAGTATGGTGACCTAACAGAAAGGGGTTATGCGATATTCAAGGAAATGAAGGAACGAGTTGACCAATGTTTAAATTAAAAAGCAGTCAATCACTATATTTTTTAATTTCATACATCCTCAACTCGATGAATAATTGGGTTTTTAAATTTATCGCTCCGTTAGTGCTTTATTCAGAAACAAAATCATTGCAAATGATGACGATTAGCTATGGATTGCTATTTACACCAAACATCATTGCACCTCCGATAGCTAATCTGCTCGAAAACAGGCTTGCAAAAAAAGCAAGCCTATTAATACTGAATTTAATTGGCTTGCTTTTATGTTTTTTTTCCTATACTTACTTTGAGATTAATTTTAGTAACCTTGTTTTCTTTATGGTGGTATTTTTGTTATCATCCATTCTTATCTTATATCAAACCATTATCCACAGTACATTAAAAGAGATATTGCCACATAAAGAAGACGTAGAAGGAATGAGTAGGAAAATTGCTTTTGTCGATAGCCTGTTTCCTGCTATAGGGCCAATGATCGGAGCAACCATATTAAGTTATTTAGGTTATAATAATGTATTTCTTATTATCGGTGTCATATATGTGATTTCTATGATTGTTTTAACTAAAATGAATATAGAATTAAGAATAAAAACCAACGGTGAGCATTTCATCTTAAAAACCATCAAAGGTTTTAGACTTATTAAAGATAATTTATTTGTTAATTATTTATTGAGGCGTTTTTTCTTTTCAAACATAGCGTTACATGGGTTTCAATCTATACTGACATATTTTTTAATCGAAAGATTCAATTTAACGGATATACAATTAGGATTGTTCTTTGCTATATCCACGGTCGGGTTAATTATAGGAATAAGGATCGGCAGGATTATTTATAAAAACAATGTTAACAAATGGCATTTGATTTCTATTACAGGGGTAATATGTGCTCTGTGTTTAATTTGCATACCTATAGCTAATAACATCTATATTGCATCAATAGCGTGGAGCGTTGTTATGTTGTTGAGTGCTATCAACTTAATTGTTTTTTATACTGAACGACAGACTAATTATCACCAAGACGAAGTGGTGAGTGTTATTTCGGCATCTTACGTGATTATTTATTCTGCAATACCGTTTGGCTCTGTTGTTTCCTATATTCTATCACGTTACATGCAATCAAATTATGCAATGATTACATTAGGCACTTATTTACTTATCATTAGTATCTATTTCTTATACGAAGCGCTGAGGAGTACAAAAGTAAAAGATGAAATTGATGTATCTTAAGATTGTTTGTACTCTATAGTTCATCGCGTCGGTCACGGACAAATGGTTCGGGGGATTTCAAACGTGAGTCGCTGTAACTACTCTTTCCACAAAATATGGCAAATCTGGTGAGATTTTTCCCGGCAAATCAGAATGCGGGCAAAAATATCATTAATCTCAGCATCCTCAGATTCAGCCAGCCCGATAATCACTTCTGCGAAAAAATCAGGGTTTAGATCGAAATCTATGTGTTCAAGCCACTCTTCGGAAGGATCCTGCAATTCTGCGCCGCCCCGTATTTCAAATTGTAAGCTAAATAGCAGAATATCTGCAGGGCCAAGATTGGATGAAGCCAGCTCAAGAAAGATGTCATACGCTTTCTCAAGGGTTTCATCTTCTGTCATTCGGTTATTGAGATCTAAATCCATTGTTTGTGAAGGTTTGTTGTCCATATCAATTCATCTGTCAGCAGTGATGGGAGAATTAAAACATGATGAAGCGTTGATTGGTACCCCCATCTTGTCAAGACGAGGGTATTGGTCACAGTAGTGGGCTGAAAAAGTAACAAATACGTTCAATTATCCGATGCCACAAAGGGCGTTGTTCCCACTTATTGATTTCCAGCAATGTAGAATGGGCGATGTAATCGTATTGCACCAGAGTCAGATCATGACCAAAATTTTCATCATCAATAACCACGGTAATTTCAAAATTCAGCCACAGGCTGCGCATATCGAGATTAACTGAACCGACCATACTGAGTTGACCATCAACCAAGACGCTTTTGGTATGCAATAAACCCTCTTCAAATTGATAAATTTTAACTCCCGCATTCAATAGTTCAGAAAAGAAAGCACGACTTGCCCAGCGCACCAGGAAAAAATTATTTTTGCGAGGAACAATGATAATAACTTCCACCCCTCTTAAGGCCGCAGTGCAGATAGCATTCATCAGGTCATCACTGGGAACAAAATAAGGGGTAGTTAATATCAATTGCTTACGGGCAGAGAAAATAGCCGTCATTAAAGATTGTTGAATTAACTCTTCAGGGAATCCTGGACCAGAGGCAATAATTTGAGTTGTATGCCCGCTGGCTTGTTCAAATGGCATGATATTGTTGTCTGGTGAGGGGGGAAAGATGCGTTGACCTGTTTCCATTTCCCAGTCACAAGCGTAAATAACCCCCATCGTTGTGGTAACCGGCCCTTCCATTCGCACCATGATGTCGATCCATTGTCCAACGCCAGCATTTTGCTTAAAGAAGCGTGGGTCTACCATATTCATACTGCCGGTGTAAGAAATATAGTCGTCTATTAAGATAATTTTACGATGCTGGCGCAGATCCATCCGACGCAGAAATAAACGGAAGATATTGACTTGTAAAGCTTCAACAAATTCAATTCCCGCCTGACGCATGATATCCGGGTATTGGCTTCGGCAATATAACCAGCTGCCAGCTGAATCCACCATAACACGGCATCTGACTCCTCGGTGTGCTGCGGCCATAAGGGCATCAGTCACTTGTTCAACCAAGCCACCGGATTGCCAGATATAGAACATCATCTCAATGCTGTGCTTGGCATTCTCAATATCTTCGATGATGGTTTTTAGTGAGTTGTCATAGGTTGTCAGCAGTTGGATCTTGTTACCCTTAACGCCTTCAAGCCCTTGCCGCCGTTCGCAAAGCTGGAATAACGGTGTCGCGACTTCGCTATTTTCCGTGGCGAAGATATGACGAGATTTGCGCAGCTCTTCAAGCCATACCGCTGTTGACGGCCACATGGCTTTTGCCTGTTCAACTCTGCGTTTTCCCAAATGCAGCTCACCAAATGACAGGTAAGCGATAATGCCAACTAAGGGCAGGATATAAATAACCAGCAGCCAGGCCATAGCGGAAGTGACAGGCCGGCGTTTTATTAAAATACGCAAGGTGATACTGGCAACGATTAGCCAATAGAAGAAAATAGCAAGCCAACTTAGGACGGAATAAAAGGTTGTCATGTTCGGCAATCAATCCTGTTTTGTTCAGACATCTTTGGTGGCGTTTAACACGGTTTCCCCAAAACACGGGATATAAACGATCTAATTAACCCAATGAATTTACCAAGAAATCGGCAAGTATACTGCAAGCATCATACTTGATATTGGTTATTTCGCACGATATGACATAAAAAGTACTATTCAGATACGCCTTGGAGATCTTTTTTAAAGGCCTATAATGAGCGTGATATTTTTTACAGGTATAATTGTATGAGAAATAGTCGGAATGAAGTAGGGCGGTGGCGGAGATTGCGTCAGAATTCCAACCGCCGCCGCCGTTGGCTGGAAGGGCAATCAAGACGTAATTTACGTATTTATTCACTACGTAAATTAGATGTTTATAAACAGCGGCGAGCTTTATTGTTTGTTCAACATAGTGAATGGATGCATTAAAAAAGTAGTATTTTTGGCCTTATATTCACGCTCACCTACAATCTTTATTGAATATGATTGCTATTTGCATTTAAACTAGCGGTTATTCGAGGATTGACTATTATGCTGCTAATCAAGAACTCCCTTATGCGTTGGATACATTGGCCAATATTATTATCAGTTTGTTTGCATGTTTCTGTTGCCGCCACACTTTTTTGTTCTGTGATACCGGAAAAACAGCCTGACGCTGCACTTATGTCTGTCGCTATGATTCAGTTAGCTGCTGAAGAAACCCCGGTTTCACAACCCGCAGCACCTGAACCCGAGTCAGAGCCAGAGGAGCCTGAACCTGTTCCAGAGCCGGTGATCCCAAAGCCAGAGGTGAAGAAGCTGAAACCTAAACCGGAAGTGAAGAAAAAGGTTGTTAAAAAGCAATCGGAGCCAGTTGAGAAGACAACTGAACCACTGGAAAAGCCATTGGCTAACCGTACTGATAATAATCAGAATAACCTGGCAACTCATACGGTAACTAAATCACAGAATGGGCCAAAAGTATTAAGTAAAGCGTTACCCATTTATCCATCCAGAGCAGCAGCATTGGGGATTGAGGGTAATGTTAGAGTTAAATATGATATTGATGAAGACGGCCGGGTAAAAAATATCGAAGTGATTAGTGCCGATCCGCCTAACGTTTTTGACAGGGAAGTAAAAAAAGCAATGAGAAAATGGCGCTATGAAAAAATACCCGCTGTTGGCTATATCACAACAGTAAAATTCAAAATGACCGGTGTATCCCAATCCTGATTGGCGGGAAAATGCAAATAAAAAAGGAGCATGATCCAGACGCTCCTTTTTTGCATTAATAATTAGGCTTATTCGTCAGTGCTGTTGGTCAATTGGAATTGGGTTTTGCCTTCGGGTAACTGGCGAGGGGTATTATCCTCATTAACAGCAACATAAGTGAATACCGCTTCGGTTGCACGATAGCGTTGACCTACAGGCTCAGATGCGACTTTCTTCACCCAGACTTCGATGTTAATAGTAATCGAACTGTTACCCGTTTTGAGGCAATGCGCATAGCAGCAGACGACATCACCAACAGCGACAGGTTTAAGGAAAGTAATACCATTTACTCTGACAGTGACAACACGGCCTTCCGCAATTTCTTTTGCCAGAATTGCGCCACCAATATCCATTTGTGACATCAGCCATCCGCCAAAAATATCTCCATTGGCGTTGGTATCAGCGGGCATAGCCAGTGTGCGGAGGACTAATTCTCCATTAGGTAATTGTTGTTGTGTCATTGAAAACTTTACTTTATTTGATGAAAAAATAATACCTGCCTACAAACAATAGCAGACAGGTATCCATTTGAATAGGGTTACTTCTGTTCGCGAGGCAGGTAACGATAAATATATACTACACTGAGCACGGTGAAAACCAAGGTTAGGGCAGTCAGACCAAATACTTTAAAGTTAACCCAGACATCTTGTGGTAACCAAAACGCGACATAAATATTGGCTAGCGCACAGGCAATAAAAAACAGCGCCCATGCCATATTGAGTTTATTCCAGACAAAATCCGGTAAAACCAGCTCTTTTCCCAGCATTTTCTGAATAAGTGGTTTTTTCATGAACCATTGGCTGACGAGCAAGGCTAATGCGAATAAGGCATAGATTACGGTGACTTTCCACTTAATAAAGAGATCACTGTGGAAAGCTAAGGTCAGCGTGCCGAAAACTGCAACCATGATAAAAGTGATCAGAGAAGATTTCTCTACTTTCCGGTAGATGAAATAAGTTATCGCTACAGCTAAACCGGTGGCGGCAATCAGTGCCCCGGAAGCATAGAAAATGTCATACATTTTGTATACAACAAAAAATACGACTAAAGGTAGAAAGTCTAAAAGTTGTTTCATATTTGAACCTATTGTAATTCCGGCAGCTGACTCTATCCGATTTTGGTGATTGAATATACTAAGCGGCAACAGTATGGCTTTTTTTATCGATAAATAAAGATTTTTATCGATCTGTTTCGCACAATTTTACCATAAAGAGCGGCGTAATTAACTTCCTGTTGTCAGTAAACATATAACACAGCATTATAGCCAAAACCCGTTGAAAAATAAGAGAGCATAAACCAAATGCAGTGGAAAAAACTACAGCGTTGGATGCCAGGGTTGGACAATTTTGCTCATTATCGCAAAGAGTGGTTTAGTCATGATTTAAGGGCTGGGCTTTCTGTGGCCGCCGTCGCTCTGCCGGTGGCTATTGCTTACGCTGAATTAATGGGAATAAGTGCAATTATCGGTCTCTATGCCTGTATCTTGCCAATGTTCACTTATGCGTTATTTGGCACTTCAAGACAGTTGATTGTCGGGCCGGATGCCGCAACCTGTGCCGTTATTGCGGCGGCAGTTGCGCCCTTGGCTTTTGGTAATGAAGATGTACGTTGGCAGCTTACGATCGTGATGACGTTAATGACAGGGATATGGTGTGTTCTCGCAAGTCATTTTCGATTAGGTGCATTTGCTGATTTTCTTTCAAGGCCGATCCTTAAAGGATTAATGAACGGTGTTGCATTGACAATCATTGTAGATCAGTTGGCTAAAGTCTTTGGCTTTGCTGGCGTACCCGTTGGGTTGATTGAACGGGTGATCGCATTACCCGCCAAACTAATGAGTACACATTTACCAACGTTGGCAATGTCGGTTGCGACAGTGTTGATTTTGCTGACTGTACGTTTCTTGCGCCCAGCCTGGCCGGGGCCTTTGTTGGCAATGGTATTAACGACTTATGTAAGCTGGCAATTTGGGCTTGAAAAACAGGGTATTCAGATTGTTGGCAGTGTCAGCGGCGGGGGATTACCTGTGGTACCAGTGCCTGATTTCCAGCCTGGAATTATGCGTGATCTGGTTATCCCATCCCTGAACCTTGCTGTTATCAGTTTTGTCAGTTTTATGATGACGGCTCGTAGTTTTGCCAGCAAAAACGGTTATCAGATTGATGCGGATTCTGAGCTTAGGGCCTTGGGTATTGCGAACATTGCTTCTGCTTTATCACAAGGGTTTGCTGTCAGTGCTGCCAGCAGCCGAACTGCGGTTAATGATGCTATTGGTGGGAAAACTCAATTGGTTTCTGTGATTGCCGCGGTGGTTATCTTGCTGATTTTGCTGTTCATGACGAGTTTCCTGGCGCATATTCCATTGTCATCTCTTGGTATAGTGTTGATTTATTCGGCATCATCATTGTTGAATTTACGGGGGATCGGGTCACTGCGGAAACGAAATCGTCAGGCATTCACTTTATCACTGTTTACCCTGATTTCAGTGTTGGTGGTTGGTTTGATTAACGGTGTAGGTTTTGCTGTTCTGCTTGGCTTATTACAGTTTTTGCGCATTGTCTTCCGCCCGACAGATCAGCTTTTGGGCGTTAATGAACAAGGGATGATTCATTCCATTAACCAAGGCAATGAGATTAAACCGGTAGACGGTGTGATGATATACCGGTTTAACTCACCATTAACTTATTTCAATGTCAGTTATTTTAAAAAACGGGTGTTGCAGCATGTAGACAGGGCGGAAAAGCGTCCGAGTTGGTTAGTTGTTGATGCGGCTGTGAGTTTTACCTATGACGATGTGAGTGTTTTTGCGGCTATTGATGAACTGATTACTGAATTGAAAGTAAAGGGTGTCACACTGGTGCTCGCTGGCCGACGGACAGAACTTACCCGCTGGATAAAACAAAATAAATTGAGAAGCAGTGATGACGATCTAGTTGTGGTGCCCGATCTCTATTTTGCTGTACGAATGATTCAAAGTAAGCCCGAATGGTACTCTAATTACATCAAAAGATAATAAGAGAAATACGACGGTAATGCTTAGTGTTTTGCTTTATTAAACGGGAAATTAACAATGAATGGAATTTCGTTGTTTTCTATTGGTTACTGATAAATAATACCTCTCCGTAATTATTTTTTTCTATATTTTATACAATATTAGGGATTTTCAATGAAAAGAACACTGGTAGCCTCAGTGGTGGCTGTTGGTTTATCTGTATTCGCATTTGCAGCAAATGCGAGCGGTGAAAGTACAATTTCTGGTGGCTATGCTCAGAGTCATGCAAAGATGGATGGTCAAAAGATTGATGATAATCCAAAGGGCTTCAACCTGAAATATCGCTATGAGCTGGATAATAATTTTGGTGTTATTAGTTCACTCACATATACATATTTAGGTTACGATTATTACCGGGGTGGTAAAAAAGTAGCTGAATCTGATATGGACTATTTTTCCCTGATGGCGGGTCCTACATATCGTTTTAATGAATATGTTAGCGTGTACGGTATGGTTGGTGCTGCACATGGAAAGGTTAAGCTCTCAGATTATGTTGGTTCAATGAGTGGCAGCAAGAGTAAAACATCTGTCAGCTACGGATTGGGATTACAGTTTAACCCTATGCCAAATTGGACTATCGATACATCTTATGAATATTCAAAATTGGATGAGCTTAAGATAGGCACTTGGGTAGTTGGTGTCGGTTACCGCTTCTAAATCGAAATTAGCTAATTTGTACTTAATTTAGCAATCTCTTTTTACAGAAATTCCCTGTTATATATGGCAGGGAATTTTTTTGGATCTTACCTAAATAATAATGACGCGCTCATACACAAGTGTACCCGGATATAAACTGGCTCAGGCTATATTCTCTGTCAGCCCCATAGCTTTTATCGCTATGGGGTTTGTTTGAACAGCTATTTTATATTCATTTTTGTTGTGAAGAGGCAACCAGCATATATAACCTGAACAGATAAATTAGCAGAATAGCTGAGATCAGGTTATTAAACACGCCAAGCATAATTCCCGCCATCTCATTATGAATGAATGTCAGACGATCAATAATAAACACCAGCAAGAGCTTTGCGGTCAGCCATAGCAGAATTGGCGGAACCAGCAGGCGAATATTGGCAAATGCCAGTTTCCAGCTTATTTTCATAGAGGCGAAAATACCGCACCGTTCAGCGGTCATAATCACGGGTGATAAAGCCAGTGCGATAGACAAAATAATACCTGGTACCAGCATCAGCATCAAACCAAGTTGGATCAACAAGGTGCAGATAAGCAGTAGCAGGAACAGTTTTGGTAATTGGCTTGCTGATAAACCAATTGCCTGTAATGAAGAAATACGATTTCCCGCTGAAACTGCCGTGACCAACGTCAATACACCACCAACCAGTAACACATTGCCAATCATACTGGAGAAAATAGTTCCTATTCCCGCTCGCATGATCATTGACTGTTGCTCTGGGGTCATTTGGGACACCATATCCTGAATACCGGTTTTACCCGAAGTTGCAAAAGTGAATTCTGCTTCTGTCAGCAGTTTCATCTGTTCGCTATCAGGGATAAACAGGTGCCCCAAAAGGGTAGTCACCAGAGCCGCCAGAACGGCCAGAGTCAGAGTACTTAACAGTTGATTCTTGAAAAAGTTAAAACTGTCACGGTACAGGGTATTCGCCGTGATTGGCATGAAGACAGCTCCTATCAGGTTAAACAATAATACACAGCGGTTAATTGTACTCTGTTATGGGCAGATGTGGATAGCTGAAAGGAGATTATGCGGATAAATTAGTGATTGACTGTGATTGTTTATGAAAGGGAAAAGTACTTCATATTATATTTTCAATATAAAAATAAACATAAATTTAACCTTGTTAAAACATCATGGAAATATAATTAGATGAAATATTGGAATTAGCATATAAATATAAAAAACATTAAAATAATTAATGATAAATATTGATTTGTGTCAATTTAAAATAATTACAATTTGAAATAATAATGTCGCAAATATACGATTTCTCTTAAATTATTTAAAAGATGTGATCTATATTGGATCATAATTTTAAATATATGGCTATATTTTTATTGACTTTTAAATCACAGGAATGGGATGAATAATGAAAAAACTTTCTGCGTTTGTATTAGCAGCGGCAACTTTAGCACCATCGTTCGCTTTTGCTCATGAAGCGGGTGATTTTCTTTTCCGCACGGGTACTGCAACAGTAAGGCCTAATACCGGCTCTGATAATGTATTAGGGGTAGGTTCTCTGAGTGCGGATAATAATACCCAGATGGGTTTAACCTTCGGTTATATGATTACCGATAATATTGGTATTGAATTACTCGCTGGGACACCTTTCCAGCATCAGGTAAGTTTACCGGGCGCAGGTAATATTGCCAAAATAAAGAGTCTGCCACCGACATTAATGGCGCAATACTATTTTGGCTCTAAAGAAAGTCATTTCCGCCCTTATATTGGTGTTGGTTTGAACTATACCACTTTCTTTAATGAAAAATTCAATGGCAATGATGCGGTTAAAGGTAATAATTTACACAGTCTGGATCTGAAAGATTCCTGGGGTGTGGCCGGTCATGTTGGCTTGGATTATGAGTTAGATCAAAACTGGATGCTAAACGCGTCTGTGTGGTGGGTGAACATTGAAACTGATGTGAAATTCAAAGCAGGCGATCAGAGCCATAAAGTTGATACCCGGCTTGATCCGTGGGTATTTATGTTTGGTGTCGGTTATCACTTCTGATAAGAACTGCGTTTGTTTTATATGAGCTGTTTGATATGAAAAGCATGGGGCAGATTTTGCCCCATTTTTTGTATTAAAGTTGAGTGGCAGATTTCATTATTGATACAAATTCAGTGAGTTTTTTCAGCATTATGTCTGGTTGAGAAAGATTTGCTTCAATAATTTTGATTACGGCGGATCCGGAAATTGCACCAGCAGCACCATTTGCTAACGTTTCTTTTATCTGTGCAGGTTCTGAAATACCAAATCCCTGTAATGGCGGTGCAGCATGATATTCCCGCAACTTATTGATCAAATGATTTAAAGGATGTTCAGCACGTCGTTCTGTGCCGGTAACGCCTGCCCGGGATAATAAATAGGTATATCCCCGGCCGTAAGAGGCGATTTCACGTAATAATTCATCTTCTGCATTCGGCGGGCAAATAAAGATAGGAGCAATACCCTGTTTCATTGCTGCGGTACGGAATGGTCGGGATTCTGATACAGGAACATCTGCAACTAATACAGAATCGACATCTGCATCTTTGCAGCGGCGATAAAACTCGTCTATGCCATTATGAAAAATCAGGTTGGCATACATCAATAGACCCATGGGTATATCCGGATATTTTGTCCGAATTTTTGCCAATAATTCAAAACAAAGAGTGGGGGTAACATTTGAGGAGAAAGCACGCAGATTGGCATTCTGAATTGTCGGGCCGTCAGCCAGCGGATCAGAAAAAGGAATCCCTAACTCAAGGGCATCTGCACCACCTGCAATCAGTGCGTCAATAATTTCCAACGATAATTCCGGGTTTGGATCGCCCAGTGTGACAAAGGGGATAAAAGCACCTTGTTTACGGTTTTCCAATTGTTTAAATAGTTGCTCGTAACGTTCCATCAAATTTCCCCCCTAGATGTTAAAATATCATGGACAGTAAATATGTCTTTATCACCGCGACCGGATAGATTGACGATCAGTAATTGCTCTTTATCCGGCGCTTGCTGGATCATTTTTAAAGCATATGCCAGTGCATGAGAGGATTCGAGCGCCGGAATAATGCCTTCCTCACGGGAAAGCATTTTGAACGCCGCTAATGCTTCATCATCTGTGATGGAAAAATAATCAGCCCGGCCGATACTGTTCAGATAGGCATGTTGAGGACCAACAGAAGGGAAATCCAGGCCGGCTGAAATAGAATAAGATTCTTCAATCTGGCCTTCATCTGTCTGCATCATGGGAGATTTCATGCCAAAATAGATACCTAATTCGCCATGTTTCAACGGGGCACCATGTTTGCCTGTTTCGATACCGTGTCCTGCAGGTTCAATACCAATCAGGCGTACTGATGTTTCAGGAATAAACTCGGCAAACATGCCAATGGCATTGGAACCCCCGCCAACGCAGGCTAGCACAGCATCAGGCAGACGTCCTTCTTTTGCCAGAATCTGGGCTTTGGCTTCTTCACCAATCATACGCTGGAATTCCCGAACCATGGTTGGATAGGGATGTGGGCCGGCGGCGGTACCTAACAGATAGTGAGCCTTATCATAGCTGCCAGACCAGTCGCGCAGGGCTTCATTGCAAGCATCTTTTAGGGTTGCAGAGCCGCTGTGGACCGGAATAACTTCGGCTCCCATCAGACGCATACGGAAGACATTAGGGGATTGGCGTTCCACATCTTTAGCACCCATATAAATGCGGCATTTCATATTTAAAAGTGCGCAGGTGAGGGCTGTTGCTACACCATGCTGGCCGGCACCGGTTTCTGCAATAATTTCAGTTTTGCCCATTCGTTTCGCCAGTAATGCCTGACCAAGTACCTGATTGGTTTTATGAGCGCCGCCGTGTAATAGATCTTCTCGTTTCAGATAAAGGCGGGTTTTAGTACCTTTAGTCAAATTACGACATAAAGTTAATGCCGTTGGTCTGCCTGCATAGTTTTTCAGCAAATCTTGAAATTCTTGCTGGAATTCAGCATCTTGTTGAGCATCAATAAATGCTGTTTCTAATTGTTCAAGGGCTGGAATAAGGATCTGTGGCACAAATTGTCCACCGAAATCACCAAAATAAGGGTTAAGTTTACTCATTATTCTGTTTGTCCATTAATCAAAGGATCGTTATTTATTGGTAGCTACGTAGACGCTGAAACACTTTACTTAATTTATGGCTGCTTTTGATACCCGGTGCGCTTTCAACACCAGAGTTAAAATCAAGCCCGCAACAGCCATATTTTGCTGCCTGTTGGCAATTTTCTTCATTTAATCCACCTGCCAACATCACATTGTCGAGTGATTGTTTTTCAAGTAATTGCCAGTCGAAACTTTTGCCGGTTCCACCTTTGCCGTTATCAAGCAGATACCGATCAATATTTCTGGTTTTAGCGTGAAATGAATCTTTCGACATATCAATTGCTTTCCAAATTTGGCAGTTTTCAGGCAATAATTTCCGTAGTTCTTCAATATAAATGTCGCCTTCTGCGCCATGTAATTGCACCGCAGCAAGAGACAGAGTGCGGGCGATATGATTGATGAATGCAGAGGATTGATTTTGAAATACGCCGACATATTTGAGAGCCGCCGCATTGATGATTTGTTGAGCCTGTTCGATATTAATTCTACGCAGCGAATGCTCAACAAATATCAAACCACCATAAACAGCCCCTGCTTGTAATGCTACTTTGGCATCTTGTGGGCGGGTTAATCCACAGACTTTATTTTCCCCCAAAATCAGTTGACGTAATGCCAGATCCAGATTGGATTGCGACATCAAAGCGCTGCCAATCAGAAAGCCATTAGCATACTGGCTGAGTTCACGAATTTGTTGATGCTGGTGGATGCCTGATTCGCTGATAACAATCGTTCCTTCCGGTAACTGTGGCGCAAGTTGTCTGGTACGGTTTAAATCTATAGAAAGATCTCTTAGATCACGGTTATTAATACCAATAATTTTGGCTTTCAGTGTGACAGCCCTGATCCGTTCTTCTTCTGAACTTATTTCAGTCAGTACTCCCATATTCAAACTGTGCGCGAGTTCAGACAGCATAATATATTGCTGATCATCAAGGACGGAAAGCATCAGTAATATCGCATCTGCCTGATAATAACGAGCAAGATAAATCTGATAAGGATCGATAATAAAATCTTTGCACAATACTGGCTGATGAACGGCATCACTCACCAGACGGAGAAAGTCATAGCTACCCTGAAAATATTTTTCATCTGTTAATACTGAAATTGCGGCAGCGTAGGGCTGATAAGTTTTTGCTATCAGAGTTGGATCAAAATCCTGACGAATGAGTCCTTTTGAAGGGGATGCCTTTTTACACTCCAGAATAAAAATAGTCTGTTCACTGTTCAGCGCCTGATAGAAACTACGCTGGCTGGGAACAATGGAATCAATAAAGCTTTCCAGCGGTTGCTGTTGCTTGCGCTTAATCAGATATTCGGCTTTGTCATTAACAATTTTTTGTAAAACGGTAGTTTGCATCGTTAACTCCTTGCGGCGAGTGCGGTGACTCGTTTATAAGCTTGACCACTGTGAATGGTTTCAAGAGCTTGTTGAGTGTTATGACGTAAATTTTCCTGTCCATGAATTTTCATCAGCAGGGCAACATTAGCGGCAACGGCATCAGCATGGGCTTTCTTACCTCGACCTTGTAACAATAAGCTGAGTATTTCACGGTTTTCCTCCGGTGCCCCCCCTTTTAATGCCGATATTGGATGGCTTTGTAAACCAAAATCTTCAGCATTTAATTGATAATGGGAGATTTCTCCATTATTAAGTTCTGCCACGATGGTTGGTGCATGTAGGGCGACTTCATCCATTCCACCACTGTGAACAACTGCTGCCCGTTGATAGCCCAGGACTTGCAAGGTACGGGCAATGGGTTCAACCAGCTCGGGGCTGTAAACGCCAATTAATGCCAATGGCGGGCGGGCCGGGTTAACCAGAGGACCGAGTACATTGAACAGCGTCCGGGTTTTCAGTTGCTGACGTACAGGTATTGCATGGCGGAACCCAATATGATACTGCGGCGCAAACAGAAAACAGATGCCGATTTCATCCAGGGCGTTGCGGGCACATTCTGCACTGACATCAAGCGTTATACCAAATGCCGCCAGCAAATCAGATGAACCTGAACGGCTGGAAACACTGCGGTTACCATGTTTGGCAACTTTAATATTACAAGCTGCTGCGACAAATGCACTGGCGGTTGAAATATTAATACTGTTGGTGCCATCTCCCCCTGTTCCGACAATATCGCAGAAAGTGTAATTCGGCCTCGGAAATGGCAGGGCATTTGCCAGCAACGCCTGTGCGGCACCGGCGATCTCCTGTGGCTGCTCACCGCGCAATTTCATACTGATAAGGACCGCAGCGAGTTGCGGCTCACTTAATTCTCCTTGAATTATGGCGGAGAACAGTTGTTGGCTTTCTTGTTGTGTCAGTATCTGCGCACTGAACAATTTGTCGAAAATAGATTGCATTTTCATCCCTCCTTTTTAATTCAGTGCCCATGCCAGAGTTTGTTCAAGTAATCTGGTGCCATGTGTTGTGAGAATGGATTCTGGATGGAACTGGAACCCGCAAACCTTGTGTTTGTCGTGGCGAACCGCCATAACGGTGTCGCCGCAACGGGCTGAAATCGTCAATTCAGATGGAATTCTGTGACCCGCCAGAGAGTGATAACGGGCAACGGGCAAAGGATTATCCAGATCAGCGAACATAGCCTGATTATCATGTTCTGCCAGAGAGGCTTTGCCGTGCAGGATTTGATCAGCGGCAGAAATCTCTCCACCATAGGCTTCAATAATTGCCTGATGCCCAAGGCAGATGCCGATCACCGGAATTTTGCCGATTATTTTTTCAAGTAATTCAGGCATACAACCCGCGTCAGAGGGTTTACCCGGCCCCGGTGAAAGCATCAGTAACGGAGAAGGCAGCGCCCTGAATTGCTGCATAATGATGTCAGTTGCAACAGTATTGCGATAAATAACCACCTGATGACCCTTATTGCGTAATTGATCGACGAGGTTATAGGTAAATGAATCCACGTTATCGAGCAGGAGAATATTTGCCATCAGAAAATCTCCTCTGCCTGATGTGCTTCAGCGATTGCACGAATGACGGCTCTTGCTTTGTTGCAGGTCTCTTCAGCTTCTGCCAAAGGTACAGAATCCAGTACTACGCCAGCGCCAGCCTGAATTGTCGCTATGCCATCTTCCACGTAAGCCGAGCGGATAACGATACAATTATCCATATCACCATTGCCGGTGAAATAACCAACAGCGCCACCGTAGCTGCCACGCCGTTCATTTTCATAATGGGCGATAAGTTGCATTGCCCGTACTTTCGGTGCTCCAGTAAGGGTTCCCATATTCATACAAGCTTGATAAGCATGGAAAATATCCAAGTCATGGCGTAATGTCCCGACCACGCGGGAAACCAGATGCATGACAAAAGAGTAACGATCAACTTTTGTCAGATCAGCGACATAGCGGCTGCCGGGTTCACAAATACGGGCCAAATCATTACGGGCTAAATCAACCAGCATCAAGTGTTCAGCTAATTCTTTGTGATCTGTACGCATCTCCAGCTCAGTTCGGCTGTCCAAATCTGCATCCAACTCTCCGGCAGCATTGCGCCCACGGGGACGTGTGCCGGCGATAGGGTAAATCTCAATTTGACGATTAGATGCATCATATTTGAGTGCGCTTTCAGGGGAGGCACCGAACAGACAGAAGTCTTTATCTTGCATGAAGAACATATAAGGGCTTGGATTGTGGTCTTTAAGTTTTTGATAAGCTTTAAGCGGTGCCGGGCATGGCAGAGAGAAGCGCCGTGATGGCACTACCTGAAAAATATCGCCCTGGCGGATGTATTGTTGCAATTGTGTCACTATTCCTGCATATGTTTTGTCATCTTGATTGCATGAAACTTTCATTGTCGGCAGAGAGATTTGTTGCACCGGTTCAGTGGGTTCTGTGATGAGCTCCGCTAATGTTTGCAATCGTTGTTTAAGACGTTGCTCTTCTTTCGGAGAATCACTGAAAAGAGTGACTTGCAGGCGTGCGTTTTTATTTTGGTGGTCGATCACCATTAAGGTTTCTGCCAAATAAAAACAGAAATCAGGACAACGTTGAACGGTTTTTACTGTGGGTAACGGCTCAAACCCGGCGACCAGATCGTAGGAGAAAAGGCCGCCAACGAATATTGCTTCTGCATTGTTTTGCGATGGTAATTCGTATGGTGATGACTCTTCTGCCAGAGAAAGAAGGGCGCGTAGTGCATCAAATACAGATATGGCTTTCAGGCGACTGTCTTCATCTATCATATTGTGATTGATTGGCGGAAAGATCAATTGAAGAGAATCGTGTGCCATTTCAGATTGGACATTGCTGGGAAGTTTTTTGATCAAAACCGGCAATAAATTTCGGCCATTTTCTGACAAAGCCTCAAAAGTGACCTGATTGCCGTTCGCGCAGATACGTAAAGCACTATCAATGATCAGCAGACTTTTCAGGCTTCTTTTACTGTTAATTTCCGCAGATTCCAGCAACAACGTTGCTGATTGCCCACGGCAAAGGTGGTTGAACAGTCGTGCCGGATCGGGCTGATAAGTTGTTTCCTGCTCAATGACTGTGAGTTTTGGTTGTTTATCCGTCATTTTTTCGTCCTGATTGTGAGTTATGCATATAAAAAAACCCGCCGTTCTGGCGGGTTTTGGTAATTTGGCACTGTTAATTTATGTGCGTGACCATACCGCCCTTTATGGGAAGTTGTGCCACCAACGGATAGACATCATAAATACAGTCATTTTCAGTGCCCCTTTTGCATTAAATATATAGATAGTATACGGGATAATATGGTTATTTCTTGTGTACTAGTAAACTGGAACGGTGTTGGTGTGTCAAGAATTTTATGAAAAAATTTTATTAAATTTTTGTCGGTTGATTGGGTAAGGACAATCGGTTATCAGAGTATGATTGACTAATTTTGTAGATTAATATTATACGAGAACACTTATCATATGAATCCACCTGTTAATTTTATTTCATAAAAATAGAGTTTATCTGTAGTAAATCTTGGTTAAAAAGTATAATTAGCTGGTTTTTTCTTGAGTCAATAGCCAGATGGCAATAATAGATCATCAATTTTTATATCTGTATATGAAAAAAAGAGGTTTAACAAATATTGCTGTGAGAAGTAGTATTCATATCTCTAATATATCGTGTTATTTAAAATTTGAGAATTTATACAGTTAAGCTATGTAGTCCTTTGTATCCAATATGTTACAGGTATTCTTGATAAACGGCTTTAATCTGAATACTGATTGAACGCTACTTAATTCCTGGCATAGGTTGTCATGATTTAACTCTCTGATGTTTAAAAATAATTGTACCGTTAGTGGAGTGTAATATGAGTAAAAATGAATTAAAAACAGATAGTCAATTAGTATATGAGACTGATCCACATGAGGATTCTGGAGAGGGGGCGGCGCAAAAAACTTACCGGTTAAATGGTTTTGATCCTAAAGCCGCCGATAGCGCATTATCATATACACCAACAAGACTGGCTAAAACGGTTTTTAATACTTATGAGGAGAAAGATAACTTTGGCGTCCTCTGTTATTTAACTGATTGGTCAATCTATGATGAGCGTTTAGCGCCAATAAATGATGATTCTTTTAAAATAAAGGGTGGCAGAGGTGCCGATTTAATGCGCTTTAAGGGTGATAAGGACAAAGGAAAACCGTTTAAAAGAATTATCTTTAGCTTTGCAGGTATTATTGGTGATCTTGGAGAGAAAAGAACAACTATCATAGCCGCAGCGGGTAAAAATGGATGGGAGATGGGAGAAGCCGAGCAAGATATTCTCGAGAATCACGAAGGCAAACCCATTCCAATTGATCCCTGGGCTGATGTTGCAGCCTATCTTAATTGTGGCTTCACTGCATGGGCTGGTAATCCTGTAGATTTATATCAGCAAGATAAAGCTCAGGGTGTATTAGGTGGTTTGCGCTTACTCAAAGACGAAAATCCGGATCTAGAAATTTCTGTCAGCGTTGGCGGTTGGTCAATGAGTGGCGCTTTTTATGAAGTGTGTCGTGATGAAACACTTCGTCAGCGGTTTGTTGAGGGCGTTAAAGATTTATATACCCGATTCCCTATGCTAACTCACATTGATCTTGATTGGGAATATCCCGGCTCTGCCGGAGCGGGCAATCCAAACGCTCCAGACGACTATGAGCATTTTGTCAAACTTATTCAGGATTTGAAAAATGCAAATATCAGTAATTTAAAAGGAATTAGTATTGCTGCTTCTGCTGATATAGAAAAAATGAAAGCGGCACATATTCCAGAGTTGATCGCAGCGGGTGTTAACGAAATTAACCTAATGACTTATGATTTCTTCACGTTAGGCGATAATAAGCTTTCTCATCATACTAATCTTTATCGTAATAAAGATGACCAATATTCTAAATATTCAGTCGATGATGCGGTTAATTATCTTCTTTCTTTAAAGGTTGATAAAAAGTCAATTTATATCGGCTATTCTGGTTATACACGCAATGCCAGAACTGCGGAGTTAGAGAGTAAAAATAATGAACAACTGGTTGGTAAATATACTGATGGAACATCCACGGTAGGGAGTTTCGAATACAGCGTAACGGAATGGACAGATATTATTTATAACTATGTTGATTATGAAAATCAAATAGGTCGTAATGGGTTTAAGGTTTTTCATGATCCGGTGGCTAAAGCCGATTATATTTATAATGAAAATCTTAAAGTATTTATGTCATTAGATACCCCCCGTTCAGTAAGAGAAAAAGGCCGCTATGTTAAAGAAAATGGACTAGGTGGTTTATTTATCTGGACGGGTGACCAAGATAATGGTTTGTTAACTAACGCTGCTCATGAGGGATTAGGGCGTAAGGCAATTAAAAAAGTTATTGAAATGGAGCCATTCTATTTCGAAGGTGAACTTCCTTCTTACGATAAACCGAAAGAGAAACAGTGTGAAGCATGTAAGTTAAATTAAATTGCATTTGTTTTTTAAAAAACTTCACTATTTAACATGGTTATAGTCTCTATAACTGTTCTATTCAGGTGTTTCCGATTAATTAGGTTGGAATAATACAATGGATAAATATAAAAATTCTCCTGGTGAAAAACAGGATATAAAAAAAGTATCTCCATTATTGGCTGCGGTGGCAGAAGTAAAATCGCCAATATTGCCGATGAGTTATATGCGGTTAGATTCAGAACAGGAAAAAGATAACTCCACCGTCACATTGGTTAATACGCTCCAGCGGCTGGGTTATCACTCAATTTTTGACATTATTGAAGTATCAAAACAGCGTTTTATTAAACGCCATAATGAATCTTTATCTGGTCATGCAGAGGTGATTTTTGATAAAGCCGTTAGTGCTGCTAATCAACTGGTGCAAAATTATCGGCAAAGGCAACTTAGAGATTATGATGGTTCAACATTAAGGAAAGCGAATAGTCAGGCAAGGAGTTTTACTTATAGCAAGGATAATGCCGATGAGAAAGAAAAATTACCTGATTACAGCAGCTTATTTCCTGAACCTTGGGATAACTTCTGTCAGCCAGGTGCTATTGAGGCTCTTGATAGCCCGGTAAATTACCTGCTTGATCTTTATAAGTTTGTCAAACAAATAGAGTTAGATGGTTCTAATAATGCCGTGGGGTTGGAGCAAAGGCGCGCAGATATTCCTGACTTATTACTTGATAGTGATAATCTTTACAAAGAGATCACAGCAATATCTGTTGTGAATGATGTTTTGTCGAAAAGTGCCAGAGAATATATCGATCAAACAGGCCATGCGGATAAGCCGGTTAATCAGGTTTTAGGAGAGACCCGTTTTCCATTCATACTACCTTATAACCTGCCTTCTCAACAGATAAATAAAGGCTTGGCCGAAAAAGAGACTGAGTTGGGCTCGATTATTCAGCAAGTGGATCAGCAATTCCCCTGGCATATTTTAACTGAAAAACGTGATCAGACTTTGCTTGCTTATATTCAATTGAGTAAAGAGCAAATGACTTTACTGAAAGAGAAAAGTCCGTTTTCACAAAACTTTTTGTCACGTGAGCAACTTATTAAGAGTTACTTCAGTAACAGTACAACAGAAGTATTACCTGAACATGATATTTCAAAACATGCTTATATTATTCTTTCTGGTGAAAATATCACAGGCCCGACGTCGTTGAGTGAGGGTGCTGATAAAGTTTATGATGAGATTGTCATTACCTGCGAAAATAAATCCAAAGAGACTGTCAAAGTTAAACTTCGTGGTGAAAATGTTCTGACCTATAATCGTGTAAAAGCGAGAATGGAACCATTTAATAATTCACCTCCATTTAGCCGGCAATTAAAGTTAACTTATGTAGAGAGTGATAATAGTGCAATTGGCAATCTGGATAATGGTCCTTTCTTTGGTGAAATGACAGTTTATGCAGCAATGCCGAAAGAGAGTACGAATAACGCATCGGTCAATATTGAAGGCGTTAATTTCCTGACAATGACTTACCGTTTTGCGATCGCTAAACAAGGAACGGCACAATCTGAGTTATTGCCAGAAGCTGAACAATTTTTCCAGGATAATTATGGTCTCTCAGCAGATGACAGTGTGAAATTAAAAGAGATTCTATCTTTTGGTCAACAGACAGGATCGACAGTGACAGATCTGGAACACCTATTTAGTAGCGGTGATTTCCGGCCGTTAGTTTCGCCAAATGTGGTATTTTCTAACCCCATCTTTGGTAGTGGACAAACGTCAGAAAATTTTCCGGCACCTTACCATTATGGTGGTATTTATATCAATGTCGGGCAACTGGACGCATTAGGGATTATAAGAACCGGCTATGGGCGCGAGATAAGTGCAGTTTCTGATTTTCGCTATGACCGAATGAATCGCTTTATTCGCTTACAGCGTTGGTTAGAATTGCCATATCATCAGCTTGACTTACTTATTACTTCAGCAATAAAAGCTGAACAAAAGAATGCAGATCTGGCTATTACTGATAATACATTAAGAGCATTGGGTTTATTTCGGCACTTAGCGATACAATATAAGGTATTACCAGAAACGTTTGCTGGATGGATATATAAAATTACGCCATTCTCCATCAGTAATAATATTCCATTTTTTGATCAGATTTTTAATCAGTCTAAACTTTTTGACCAGCCTTTAATTCTGGATGGCAGTGAATTTAATTATACGGAAAATCAGGGGAATGGAGCAAAGACAGTCAAACAATTGTGTGCAGGGTTAGCCATTCCTTTATCCACGTTTCAAGTGATTGCGCCTGTGGTTGAGAAAGGGTTAAATCTCTCTTCTGGTAAATTAGTTCGTAATCTTGATGTGGTGTCCAGACTTTATCGTTTGGTAACTATCCCGCGATTATTTGGTTTTTCTGCGGAAGATGGATTGATCCTGGCCGATATTTTGACAGGAAAAAATGGATATTTAGCAAATATACCGATCTTGGGAGATGAAGATGATATCCTCAATATTATTTCACAGATGGAAATTTTAACTTCCTGGTTGGCTAGAACAAAATTGACACCAATCAAGCTTTCCCTGTTATTGGGGAAAACTGAGCTTCCCGTCGTTCCAACAAATGGAATGCTGACTTTTTATAGAGGAATTTCTAATGGTTTGACTGATAATGTGTGTTTAAAAGAATCCGATTTTAATCGGCAAGAAATAAAGGATATAGATTGGTGGAATATTCTATCAGATAACGATGGTGTTTTTGATAAGAATAATGGATTGGTGAAAAATATTCCATTGGTATGGGGGCAGACGGACGAGGAGTCATTGAAGAAAAAGATTGAAGATATTCTCAGTAACAAAAATATAACGCCAGAAGATAATCAAATTAATATTGTCTTGCAGATCATCTTACAAGTTAAGACTACACAAGAGAGCCTATTGTCCAGTGCCATTGCGGGCGAATACGGTGTATCAAGGGATATTGTTCCACTGCAACTTCGCTGGTTGGGCAGTAGTGTTTATTCAGTACTGAAAATGGTATTAAATAACACGCCAGAAAAAGTCGAAGATATTCCAAAGGCGTTTTTGGACTTGACTTATAGTTTGTTGGTTTATACTCAGTTAATTAACGCATTGAGTATAAGTAACAATCTGTTGTTATTACGCCTGACAGAACCTGTATGGTTTGGGCTAACGATAAATAAAACAACGGAAATATCATTATCGTTAGATGAAATTTTTCTACTGAATCGCTATCAGGATTTACTGGAAAATGCGAAACAAAGTGAAGACAAGATTCAGGAATATTTTACATTTGCTAACAGCGAATCTTTAGCAAAAAAAGAAGAGAGTGATGGAAGTTATAAATGTGCACAATTACTGGCTGAAATTTTAGGTTGGGATCCTGATGAAATTTTCCTTGCTTGTGAGAAAGGTAAATTAAAAGAAAAACGTGCAATGACTCTATCTCAAATAGATTGGGTACGACGATTGCAGCAACTTGCTGTGAAAACGAATTTGTCCGTTGAGCCTTTGTTAGATGCTGGTGCACTTGTCGTTAATTCAGATTTTGAAGTTTTCCAAAGTATCGGTGAAGCTGTCATGGCCGCATTAAAAGCGCAAGGAGATGATGAGAATGTCTAATTTAATTGAAGCAAAATTACAGGAAAACCTGCGTGACGCATTAGTTGATTATTATCTTGGTCAGATTGTTCCCCATGATACTGCTTTTCAATCCCAGCGTGAAAAAATTAAAAACGTTGATGATTTGTATGATTTTCTGTTATTAGACACTCAGGTTTCTTCTAAAGTAAAAACAGCTCGTGTCGCACATGTTACCCAATCTGTACAACAATATATTAACCGTATTGTCTTGAATTTAGAGTCAGGTTTATCGATGACTCAGGAAGATGCGGATAATTGGCAGGAATTTGCTAATCGTTATGGCTATTGGTCTGCAAATCAGCAACTTGCTATTTACCCGGAAGTGTATGTCGATCCCACATTACGTTTAACAAAGACCGAATTCTTTTTCCAGCTTGAGAGTGCGCTTAATCAAGGAAAGCTCACGGATGATGTTGCTCAGAAAGCGATATTAGGTTACCTGAATAACTTTGAAGAGGTTAGTAATTTAGAGGTTATTGCCGGCTACGAAAATGGTATTGATATTGCTGATGATAAGATCTATTTCATTGCGAAGACACGTACTCAACCCTACCGCTATTTTTGGCGGACTTTAGATGCGAAGCAGCGTAATAGCCAGACTGACGAATTATATCCTACGGCCTGGAGTGAGTGGAAGCTGATTAATGTCCCTTTAGAAAATGCACGTAACGGTATTGTTCGTCCAATTATTCTGAATAGTCGATTGTATATTAGTTGGTTTGAAGTTGCGGAAGAAAAGCAAGATAAAGATAATAGTATTAAGTATCGTACCAAACTGAATTTGGCCCATTTGGCGTTTGATGGTACCTGGAGTACCGGTACGACAGTTCGTGAAGATTTACTTGATTATCCCATGAAAGAGCTGATTGCTGTTCTCGATCGTACCGGAGATGCTGAACGTTTAGCGTTGGTCGCATTTGTTCGTTTGAATGGTAAAAATGAAGACGGCTCGTCGTATGATTATGATGAAGTTTTCACTTACGTTTGTGACAATCTGTTAATGGAAGCAACTGATCTACCTAAATCTACTTCGAAGTTATCTGATTTGGATGCATATGGTGCCGCTTTAGTCTGGTTCTATTTTCGGGAAAAATTGAATGGAGGGCCGGAAGAATATAAACAACTGGTTCTTTATCCGGTGAATAATAATATGAAATGGCCGATCGCCGAACCCCCAACATTTGAAGGGCAACTGGGGACAATAGACGATTTTAAGCTGGACGCTGCTTATGTTGAAGGGACATTGAATATGTATTTGACGTCCAGTTCAACGTATAAATATGATTTCAGCAGAAGTAAAAATATCCTTTATTGTATTTGGTTGGAGGACAGTAAGGGTGAACGGTGTTGGTTGAATTATAAGGTGCTTACCCCGGAAGATTATGAGCCAAAGTTGAGTGCGACATTGAATCGGTGTGACAGAGGTGATGTAACTGTTGTCACCGGTTTTAGCCTACCAGCAGAAACTGGGAATGATATTGCCGGTAGAATTAAGACTAAACTGAGTGTAGGTAAACTGGTTCGTGATAAGGTGCAAATTAAACAGACTAAACAAACTCAGTATTTGCAATTTCCAAAAGAAGAGCAACCCGAAAGTTGGTATTCTGATCAAGCGATTCGTTTAAATACGCTTTTTGCAAAGGAATTAATTAGCAAGGCGAGTCAAAAACTGGATAAAGTTCTGAGCTGGGAAACTCAGAATATTCATGAAGAGCCGATTACTGGCAGTGATGCAAAACCTATCGATCTTAAAGGGGCAAATGGTATTTATTTTTGGGAACTGTTCTTCCATATGCCATTTATGGTGTCCTGGCGGTTTAATGTAGAACAGCGTTATGAAGAAGCCAGTCGCTGGATTAAGTTTATTTTTAACCCTTTTGAGAGTAGTGATGAACCAGCATTAACACTGGACAAGCCACGTTATTGGAATAGCCGTCCGATCATTGACGAGCCAAAACGATTGCGGAGCTTGATAGAGCCGACTGATCCTGATGCAATTTCTGCCAGTGAACCTATTCATTATCGTAAGGCTATTTTTAACTTTTATGTTAAAAATGTTATCGATCAAGGTGATATGGAATATCGGAAGCTACAGCCTACGGCGAGAACGCTGGCACGACTGAGTTATGCAACCGCAAGTTCCTTGCTGGGTGCCCGCCCTGATCTTCAATTAGCCAGTTCCTGGCAGCCGATTACTCTTGAGGATGCGTCCTATAAGAAGAATAGTGCTGTACGTGAATTGGAGATGATAAGTTATCCTTTGCCTTATGCTGCGGTGGTTCATGATAAAACCATCCGTGCTCTTGATAATGATCTCTTCATGAAACCTATCAATGAAGAGTTAACGGCACTGTGGGATAGAATAGAAACCCGGATTTATAATTTACGGCATAATCTGACGCTGGATGGAAAAGAAATTTCTATGGATCTTTATGATTCGAAAATTTCTCCCAGAGGATTAATGAATCAACGTTATCAACGCGTGGTTACTGCCAGAAATGCCAGCCGAATGAATTTCAGAGTACCAAATTATCGTTTTGAGCCGATGTTGGCACGGGCAAAATCTGGTGTTGATACCTTGATACAATTTGGCAGCACATTGTTAAGCGTGTTGGAGCGTAAAGACAATCTGAGTTTTGAATCATTTCAGATGGTGCAGAATAATGATCTCTACCGTTTTGCCGTTGACCTCCAACAACAAGATATCAATATTAACCAGGCCAGCCTTGATGCACTGCAAGTGAGTAAACAATCTGCTCAGGAACGGTATGAGCATTATAAAAGTCTTTATGATGAGAATATCTCGTCAACGGAGCAGCAGGTTATTGAATTGCAATCTCAGGCATCTTCTGCGCTATTAGCTTCACAGGTATCAAGGACAGCTGCGGCAGCGCTGGATTTAGTCCCCAATATTTATGGATTAGCCGTCGGTGGTTCGCGCTGGGGAGCAGCTTTGAATGCGGTTGCTGAGATAGCGACACTGAAATACCAATCTGACAATACTAAAGCGGAAAGTCTCAGTGTTTCTGAATCTTATCGCCGTCGCCGGCAAGAGTGGGAATTGCAATATAAGCAGGCCGAGTGGGAAGTTAATTCTATTAACCAACAAATCAATATTCAACAGTTGCAGGTCAGTGCCGCCCGTAAGCGTTTGGCGCAGGTTGAAGCTCAACAGCAACAATCTCAGGCATTGTTGGCCTATTTCTCCAGCCGTTTTACTAATGAAAGTTTATATACCTGGATGATTAGCCAGATCTCCAGTCTCTATTTGCAGGCTTATGATGCTGTTTCATCGTTGTGTTTGTCTGCTCAAGCCTCTTTGCAGTATGAACTTGGGCTAGGCGAGCAGAATTTTGTTGACGGTGGGAGTTGGAATGATCTCTATCAGGGGTTGTTGGTCGGTGAGAATTTGAAATTGGCTCTGCAACGTATGGAACGTACTTATGTTGAGCAAAATTCACGTAGATTGGAAATTATTAAAACGATTTCGCTTAAATCATTATTAGGTGAAGAATGGGATATAAAACTTCAAACCTTGAAATCGCATAATCCAATTACGTTTAATTTGGATGAAACCAAACATTTTGTTCCGGATTATACGGGCTTATTTAATCGGCGGATTAAATCTGTTTCAGTCACGCTGCCGATGTTAATTGGGCCTTATGAAGATATTTGTGCCAAATTAAGTTTGTCGGGTGTGAGCAGTTATACGACAAAAGCGGATCTCAAAACCGTTGAAAAAATGTTGAAGGAAGGGGCTCGAGCGGAAACCCCTTATACTGCGCGCAGCATACAGCCCAACCAACAAATCGCTTTATCTACGGGTATTAATGACAGTGGAATGTTCACGCTTAATTTCGATGATGAGCGTTTCTTACCTTTTGAAGGGGTAGGCGTAGGATCGAGCTGGAATTTCCAATTTACCAATACCTCGCAGGATTTAGACAGTCTGACAGATGTTATCCTTCATATTCGATATACCGCGCAAGAAGGGCCGGCATCATTTGGTATGGCTGTTAAGGCGTTATTAAACAAGGAAAGTTTAGATTCATAATGGCGAGAATTGAGCATTAAATAAGTCAGTTATCTGAATTTAAAATTCTGACTTGTTATCTTTAATAGTTAAATTAGCCTCTTCTACCCATGTGGAGGCTAAATATAAATCTCATTGGAGTTTATAAATGGTAAACAAATATACTTATACTTCATCAAGAGCCATGTCCGATGTCAGTGATATTATTGGTGAACCGTTAACTGCATGGAAAAATCAGGCAGGTGGGCAAGTTTATAATGTCATTTTCAATGGTGGTGTTTATACCAATACTTATTGGGTTGAACGCTGGCAGATTCCCGATCCTGCTTCCAACGATGGAACACCGCACAATGCCTGGAAATATATCCGTCCAGCGACAGAAGAAGAAATAAAACAGCACGGCAATCCTACTGACGGGAGTGTTAATCCAACCGAAGAGATCCCTTCACCGGTTTTACAGCAGGATGCGATTACAGAGGAAACTTATCAGCGACCAGATGTTAATTTTAAGCCGGATGGTTCAGGTAAGAATCTTTCCTACACTGCGGCTCGTGTTTGTCGTCCAATGTATAATGAATATGAAAGTGACAAATCCAGACCTAAACTTTCTGCTTATGTTACTGACTGGTGCCAATATGATGCACGCTTGGATGGTCATAATGAGACGGCGGATGAACGGGGAAGAGGATTTGATTTAAGCACTATTAATGTCACTGCCTATGATAAGTTAATATTTAGCTTCTTGGGTATTTGTGGTGATACCGGCGTTAAAAAAGACAAAATCAATGAAGTTTGGCAGGGTTGGAATGACCAAAGTGATGTCAAAATTACTGAAGGCCATATTGTTCCTCTTGATCCCTATGGGGATTTAGGAACTGCTCGTAATGTGGGATTACCTAAAGAAAGCGCGAATACAGATATCAGTCCAGGAACATTTTTGCCTTATTATCAACAAAAGAAAGCATCGGGCTTATTAGGTGGATTACGCGAGTTACAGAAAATAGCGCGTTTAGCGGGTCATAAACTTGAATTGGCTTTTAGTATTGGTGGCTGGAGTATGTCCGGTTATTTCTCAGTGATGGCGGCTGATGAGATAAAACGTCGCGTTTTTGTTGACAGCGTTGTTGATTTTTTTGAGCGTTTTCCCATGTTCAGTTGTGTCGATATTGACTGGGAATATCCAGGAAGCCCAGGTGAAGATGGTAATGTTTTTGATCCGAAAGATGGAGAGTATTACGCTTTGTTAATTAAAGAACTACGTGCATCTCTGGATAGCAGATTTGGACGAGAAGACAGGAAAGAGATCTCCATTGCTTGTAGTGGCGTAAAATCGAAGCTGGCAACTTCTAATATTGCAGAATTAGTTAAGAATGGTTTGGATAATATTTTCTTAATGAGTTATGACTATTTCGGTACCGGATGGGCACCTTACATCGGGCATCATACTAATCTTTATTCGCCGAAAGATCCTGATCCATCAAGTGAATCCGATTTATCCGCAGAAGTTGCTATCAATTATTTACATCAGGAACTTGGTATACCATTGGAGAAAATCCATTTAGGTTATGCTAACTATGGCCGTGCAGGCAAAGGGGCAAATCTTGCAACACGCGAATATAATAAAGATGGCGATGCATTAGGAACAATGGAAAAAGGATCACCTGAATTCTTTGATATTGTTAATAATTATTTGGATACTGAACATACTCTTGCTACCGGGAAAAATAGCTTCGTGTTAATGACGGATACCAATGCTGATGCCGATTTCTTATTTAGTGAAAAAGAAGGGCACTTTATCTCATTAGATACGCCGCGCACGGTGAAACAGAAAGCTGAATATGCAGCCAAGAATAAACTGGGTGGTATATTTTCCTGGTCAGGCGATCAGGATTGTGGCTTATTGGCAAATGCAGCCAGAGAAGGGATGGGTTATGTTGCTAAATCTAATGATGAAACCATCGACATGGGACCGCTCTATAATCCGGGTAAGCCTCATTATTTGAAATCTATTGGTGAAATGAAGAAAAGTTCTGATTAACTTTCATTCTTTATAGAAAAAAGTGTGAAATTTCTTACCTCTTAAAATGATAATATTCAGCCCGGTATTTTAGGGCTGAATACCGTTCTTTTCTGTAAAACGCAGCCATTTACCGTTAAGCTACCCGGTCGTATGTTCTAATCTATTCGGGCAGGAAAAGGAATAATGACAAATTCAACCACTGAGTTGGTGACAATTTATGATCTTCATAGCCATACGACAGCATCGGATGGTTCTCTTTCACCATCAGAATTGGTTGAGCGGGCGGTAACCATGGGGGTAAATGTGCTGGCAGTGACTGATCATGATACGACAGATGCTATTCCTCTGGCCCATGAACATATCTGCCATTATCATCTGCCCTTGAAATTAATACCCGGCGTTGAGATATCTACCCTGTGGGAAAGTATGGAGATTCACATTGTGGGTCTGAATATAGATATTCAGGCAGCTGCAATGATTGAATTGCTGGGTAAACAGGCTGAACTCAGGAAAGCGCGTGGAATTGAAATAGGTCGCAGGCTGGCAAAGGCAGGTATTCCTGATGCTTGGGCAGGAGCAAGTCAGTTAGCGGGTGGTGGTCAGGTGACGCGGAGCCATTTTGCTCGTTACTTAATAGAAATCGGTAAAGAGCCGACCATTGCGAAAGTATTTAAGAAGTATCTGGCAAGGGGAAAAACCGGATACGTTCCACCGCAATGGTGTACAATTGAACAAGCTATTGATGCTATTCATCAATCCGGCGGACAGGCAGTGATTGCGCATCCGGGGCGATATGATTTATCTGCCAAATGGTTGAAACGTTTGATTATCTGGTTTAAGCAACATGGTGGTGATGCAATGGAGGTTGCACAGTGCCGGCAGGCACCTAACGAGCGGAAACATCTCGGTCAATTGTCACGGGAGTATGATTTGATGGCATCGTTAGGTTCTGATTTTCACCAGCCTTGTTCATGGATAGAGTTAGGGCGTAAATTGTGGTTACCCGGTGATGTAGTACCAATATGGTGCAACTGGTCACTGTAGGGGCTGCATAAAATTAAGAGGCAATTTATGAGCCAGTTTTTTTATATTCATCCTGATAATCCGCAACCACGCTTAATAGGGCAAAGTGTGGATGTGTTCAAAAAAGGTGGGGTAGTGGTTTACCCAACTGATTCCGGCTATGCGATTGGTTGCCATCTGGAAGATAAAGATTCGATGACCCGAATATGCCGTATCCGCCAGTTGGATAGTAATCATAATTTCACCTTAATGTGCCGGGATTTATCAGAGATATCGACCTATGCTTATGTTGATAATTCGGCTTTTCGTCTGATTAAGAATAATACACCAGGCAGCTACACATTTATTTTGCGTGCGACGAAAGAAGTCCCTCGTCGTTTGATGAATGATAAGCGGAAAACAATAGGATTACGTGTTCCATCCAATCCAATTGCGTTGGCGCTTCTGGAACAAGTGGGTGAACCACTCATGTCCACCAGTCTTATTTTACCGGGGAATGATTTTGCTGAATCTGATCCGGAAGAAATTAAAGATAATTTGGGTAAACTGGTTGATCTGATTATTCATGGTGGTTATTTAGGGCAGCAACCGACAACGGTAATTGATTTGACTGAAGATACACCTGTTGTAATACGTGCAGGTGCCGGGAATGTGACGCCGTTTTTATAATCCAGGCAGGACAAATACCTCCTCTCAATTTTCTTGGGGGAGGCTTACGGATATATTTATGGAATCATTGTTCTTAAAGAAAGTTAGTGTAGAATGCCCGGCTACGGACGGGAATGTATGACTTGTACTCTAACACTCTCGTTAAAAATTTATTAAAATCAGTTTGTTATAATATTTTTCTATTATGACGTATTGATTGATATATAACACGACGCCTGTGAAGGCGACAGCAGAGGTTGCTCAATGAGCGGTAAGACACAGAAATCTGAAAAGTTACAGAAAATTCTCGCGCGTTCCGGCCACGGTTCCCGCCGCGAAGTAGAAGGTTATATTCAACAGGGGCGCGTCAGTGTTGACGGTAAGATTGCTACTTTAGGTGATCGTATTGAAGTTCAGCCCGCCACAAAAATCCGCCTTGATGGCCGGATATTAAATATCAAAGAATCGCAAAAAGCGGTTTGCCGTGTTCTGGCTTATTACAAACCAGAAGGTGAACTGTGTACCCGCCATGACCCAGAAGGGCGGCCAACCGTTTTTGATCGTCTGCCTAAACTATTGGGTTCCCGCTGGATAGCGGTTGGGCGTCTGGATGTGAATACCTGTGGTTTATTGCTGTTTACCACGGATGGTGAGTTGGCTAACCGTTTGATGCATCCAAGCCGCGAAGTTGAGCGCGAATATGCGGTTCGTGTTTTTGGCGAAGCTGATGAGGCCAAACTGAAACAACTGACCAAAGGGATTCAACTGGAAGATGGTCCGGCATCATTCTGTACTGTTGCGTTTAAAGGCGGTGAGGGGATGAACCAATGGTATAACGTCACGCTGACAGAAGGACGCAATCGTGAAGTTCGTCGTCTTTGGGAAGCGGTGGGTGTTCAGGTGAGCCGTCTTATTCGTGTGCGTTATGGTGATATTAGCTTGCCAAAAGGTTTACCACGCGGTGGCTGGACAGAACTTGGCCTGGAGCAGACTAACTATTTGCGCCAATTAGTAGGTTTGAATGAAGAGATGGTTTCCAAAGTGGCGGTTGAGCGTGATCAACGCCGTCTTAAAGCTAACCAAATCCGCCGTGCAGTTAAACGCCATACTCAGGGGACATCACGGCCATCGGCAGGAAAGCGTCCGGGTAGCTCCCGCCAGAATGCGGGGCGTCCAACTGCACCAAAAGGCCGCTAATTTCTATTCTTATGGGTCTTATGGGCCTTAATGGGTTCTGCGGGCCTCGTGTCATCACGGGGCCTTTTTTTACCAGTCGATTCCTTTTTGTGCTTTAATGCCGGCATCAAAGGCATGTTTTACCGGGCGCATCTCTGTGACGGTATCTGCCATTTCCAATAATTCACGGTGGCAACCGCGGCCGGTAATAATAACGGATTGGTGTTCTGGCCGGTGTTTCAGAGCGGTAATCACATCTTCAAGAGGAAGATAGCCGTAACTTACCATATAAGTCAGTTCATCCAGTACGACCAGATCCAAATCAGGATCAGCCAGCATCTCCAACGCGTGGCGCCATACCTGATGGCAGGCTACGGTATCTGTTTCCCGGCTTTGGGTTTCCCAGGTAAAACCTGTCGCCATAACATGGAAATTCACCCCATGTTGTTCCAGCAGATTTTTCTCACCGTTTGCCCATTTACCTTTTATAAACTGGATAACACCGGCACGTAACCCATGACCTACCGCACGGGTCACTGTGCCAAAAGCTGCCGTGGTTTTGCCTTTACCATTGCCGGTAAAAACGATGAAAATTCCCCGCTCTAACTGGGCGGCTTCAATACGGGAATCCACTTTTTCTTTCAGGCGTTGTTGCCTTTTTTGGTGCTGGTTATCATTGATTGTCATTATTCGGCTGGTCCTGCTTTGCGTCCGGGTTGTGCATCAAAACTGATGCCTGTTTTACGCAGACTGTCGCTGCCCATGAGATAAAGATACAGCGGCATAATATCCGCTGGTGTTTTAAGTTTAGCAGAATTTTCGTTAGGGAATGCGTTGGCACGCATATTTGTGCGTGTACCACCAGGGTTGATGCAATTAACGCGCAGAGAACTGTGTTTATATTCTGCTGCTAAAACCTGCATCATACCTTCGGTTGCAAATTTAGAGGCGGAATAAGCCCCCCAACCGCTGCGACCTTCACGGCCAACGCTTGAACTGGTAAAGATTAATGATCCGTGGGGTGATTTCAATAATAACGGAAGCAATGCTTGAGTTAACATAAAGGTCGCATTGACGTTGACTTGCATAACATCGTGCCATAACTGAACCGGTTGTTCTGCCATTGGTGCGACGGCACCCAGCAATCCGGCGTTATGCAATACACCATCCAGATGCGGATAATGTTTCGTTAAATCGTCAGCAAATGTTTTACACCCTTCGGCTGTGATAGTGAGTAGATCCAGGGTGTAAATCGCTACAGGGGTGCCACCTGCTTGTTCTATCTCTTTTTTGACGGCTTCCAGTTTGTGTGTGGTTCTGCCAAGTAAGATCATTTGCGCTCCATAACGGGCATAAGTCAACGCCACTTCACGGCCAATCCCATCTCCAGCGCCTGTAACCAGAATAATACGTTGCTGTAGGAGGTCATGTTTAGGTTGGTAATGTAACATTTGCAGATTTCCTGTTATTGATAGAGCGATTTGTTACCGTTGGAGGCAGTTCAGGCTATCAGAACAGAAATTGATATATTGAGTCAAATTTGTAAAGGCTGACTGCTCAGGAAGTAGATGGTGAAACATTACAGGCGTTAATATCGATTTTTAGTTAGAATGAAAACTATTAATTATCAGAAGACAAAGGTGGGTTTTGTGGAGTATTTATCTCTTTACGGGTTGTTTTTAGCCAAAGTGATAACGCTGGTATTAGCTGTTATCGGCCTGGCAATATTTGGTATTGGTGTAGGAATGCGGAAATCTTCGCTGAAAGGCGAGCTAAAACTGATAGATCTCGGTGGGTCATACCGGGATAAACAGCGTCAAATGCAGCGGGCCCGCATGACCGAAGCCGAAAGAAAAATCTGGTACAAAGAGTTTAATAAACAGCAAAAGCTCGAATCCAAGCAGAAGAAGAGTGAAGCTAAGACAGGGCAGAAAGGATTACAGAAACCTTGCCTCTATGTGCTCGATTTTAAAGGCAGTATGGATGCACATGAAGTGGATTCATTACGTGAAGAGATTAGCGCAGTTTTGGCAGTGGCAGATGCAAAAGATGAAGTTTTGCTGCGTCTTGAAAGCCCCGGTGGAATGGTTCATGGTTACGGACTTGCCGCTTCCCAGCTTGCCCGTCTGCGTCAGAAAGGTGTCCGCCTGACTGTCGTCGTAGATAAAGTGGCGGCCAGTGGTGGTTATATGATGGCTTGTGTTGCTGATCGTATTGTTGCCGCGCCATTTGCCATTATTGGTTCTATTGGGGTGGTCGCTCAGATCCCAAATATTCATAAATTATTGAAGAAAAATGATATTGATGTAGAACTGCATACGGCTGGTGAATATAAACGCACCTTGACTTTTTTAGGGGAAAATACAGAGCAGGGCCGGAAAAAATTTCAGGAAGATCTCAATCAGACTCACGAATTGTTCAAAGAATTTATTCACACACATCGTCCATTGCTTGATGTGGAAAGCGTCGCTACAGGTGAATACTGGTATGGCACACAGGCGAAAGAAAAGGGATTGATTGACGAAATGGGTGTCAGTGATGATCTGCTAATTGCTCAAGTAGATCATTGTGAAGTTATTGGTGTCAGTTATATCCACCGTAAACGCATGGTAGAGCGTTTCACCGGCAGCGCAATGGAAAGTGTTGATAAACTGCTATTACGCTGGTGGCAGAGAGGAGAAAAGCCTTTGCTTTGATTAAAATACCCCGGCTTTGAATGAATAAATCTTGGCGTACCCAAAAAACGGCGTTTTTTCTTAACGCTCAGGGGCGCCTTGATAATCGTGTCTGTTAACAGCCCGGCGGATACGCTGATTGAACCATGTCTCGCTCATTTCCCATTTATCGTTAAGATGCTATTCCCCTGAAAAACCAGATATTTTGTCCCTGTTAAAACATTACAGGTGTTACATAATTTGCTTTACATACCACTTCACCTGTGTGATGAGAGTCAGGATTTTCCACACTGATAATTGGTACTCTGGCTTCGCGTTTATGTGTTCTATCTGGCTGATTTCTAAGCAAGTATAAGTCACTTTTGCACTGCACCGCCGGCGCATTTAAACGCACTATACATATCCCCAAAAAATGGCAACTTATTAATAATATTCCTAAGGAAATAAAGTATTATGGCTATTTCGCAGTACGATATTCATACCAGTCATGCTGTCATCTCTGTTGCTGATACTGGCGGTAATGGGTTACCTGTACTTTTTATACATGGTAATTCAAGCAGTAAAGACGTTTTTCGCCATCAAGTGAGATGTTTTGGCGATGAATACCGCATTTTGACTATTGATTTGCCAGGGCATGGTGCTTCATCAAACGCAGTGGATCCTCGCCGGACTTATTCAATATCGGGTTATGCTCTCTGCATTATCGAAGTGCTGGAAAAATTAGGCATCAATAAAGTGGCTGTTTTCGGATGGTCGCTGGGTGGTCATATCGGGTTGGAAATGATCTCGCGATTCCCTGGAATTGTTGGATTGATGATTTGTGGCACGCCTCCGGTTAGTCCAGGCGCAGAAAATGTCAGCCTTGGATTTAAGCCAAGCCGGTTCATGGCAATATCGGGTAAGGCTTCGCTGACTGAAGAGGAAATGACAGATTATACTCTGGCGCTGTATGGCAAAAACGCGCTTAGTGAACCCTTTCTTAGAGCCGCAGTTGCACGGACTGATGGTTTAGCCCGGCAATATATGTCCGAAGCGTCTGTTTCACCAGATGTCATGGATCAACGATTGTTGGTTGAAACAAACCCAACTCCTCTGGCGATTGTCAATGGAGCGGAAGATTTATTTGTCAATATTGATTATATCAATGGAATAACCTACAAAAATCTCTGGACTGGTCGTGTTTATAATTTAACCAATCTTGGGCATGGACCATTCTGGGAAGCGCCGGAGAGGTTTAATGTCATGATGGCAGGTTTTTTCTCCGATCTTCCCCTGAAGATTAAATAATATTTAAAGTTTATAGTACAAAGTGTTTTATATACCCGGCAGATATGGTTTTAAATGATTTTTGTATATCTGCCTATTCGTTTTTTCTTCATCCAGAAAAAATTCACTACGGAATACCAATATATTTCCTTTTTGTGCTACATCGCCTACGTGCATACCCTGAATAAAATCCTCATGTTGGCGGATAACACGGTTGGCTTTTTCCAATAATTGTTCACGTTTAATCGGTGTTGTTCCCTTTTGCATTTCTCAACCCCTATCAAAAATAATTTGTTGCGCATCATTTTTTATCAGGTAAAGTGTGAACTTTTCGTCATGCAGATGGAAAATTTTGTTTACGATTTGCTTCATTCATTTGCATAACTCATGGGCGGTATCTAAAATACCTTAAGTAATTCAACATGTTTTGGCTTCGGACAGATCATCTGAATAAAAATAAGTTGATATATTGCGAATCTATCGCAATATAAAAAGAGGTTTTAAATACCGTGATATGGACGCTGTGAATTTCGCCATCTGAAAAGATAACTAGGTAAAGATAATTATGGGTAAAGCTCTTGTAATAGTGGAGTCCCCGGCAAAGGCCAAAACAATCAATAAATATTTGGGGAGTGACTACGTGGTGAAATCCAGCGTAGGTCATATCCGTGATTTGCCGACCAGCGGTTCAGCCAGTAAAAAGAGCTCGAGCTCATCTACCGATAAGTCTAAGAAGAAGGTCAAAAAAGATGAGAAAGCCGCATTAGTCAGCCGTATGGGGGTTGACCCATACCGCGGCTGGGAAGCTGATTATCAGATTTTGCCAGGCAAAGAGAAGGTCGTGGCAGAGCTCAAATCACTGGCTGAAAAAGTAGATCATGTTTATCTTGCAACGGATCTTGACCGTGAAGGAGAAGCCATTGCATGGCACTTGCGGGAGGTGATTGGTGGTGACAGTGATCGTTTTAGCCGGGTTGTTTTTAATGAAATTACTAAAAATGCCATCAAACAGGCATTTGATAATCCGGGTGAATTGAATATTGACCGGATAAATGCGCAACAAGCCCGTCGTTTTATGGATCGGGTTGTGGGTTATATGGTTTCTCCGCTACTGTGGAAAAAGGTTGCCAGAGGGCTTTCTGCCGGGCGCGTGCAATCTGTGGCGGTACGCCTTGTTGTAGAAAGAGAGCGCGAAATTAAAGCGTTTGTACCGGTAGAATATTGGCAGTTACATGCTGATTTACTGGCGAAAGGTGAAATTTCACTGCATATGGAAGTGACTCATAAGCAGGGTAAGCCGTTTAAGCCGGTTAATGGTGAGCAAACTCAGGCCGCCATATCGTTACTGGAAAAAGCCCGTTACAAGGTTATTGATCGTGAAGATCGTCCAACATCCAGTAAACCGGGTGCGCCATTTATCACCTCCACATTGCAGCAGGCCGCCAGCACGCGTTTAAGTTTTGGTGTTAAAAAGACCATGATGATGGCCCAGCGTTTGTATGAGGCTGGGTATATTACCTATATGCGTACTGACTCAACCAACCTGAGTCAGGATGCGTTGGATATGGTTCGTGGTTATATCGGTGATAATTTTGGTGATAAATACCTGCCAAAAACCGCGAATACTTACAGCAGCAAAGAGAATTCACAGGAAGCGCATGAAGCTATTCGTCCTTCCAGTGTTGATGTCATGGCTGAACAGCTGAAAGACATGGATGCGGATGCGCAAAAACTGTATCAGCTTATCTGGCGTCAGTTTGTTGCTTGCCAAATGACACCGGCACAATACGATTCCACAACTCTTACGGTACAGGCGGGTGATTTTGAATTGCGCGCCAAGGGCCGTACATTACGTTTTGATGGCTGGACGAAAGTGATGCCTGTATTGCGCAAGGGTGATGAAGACCACACTTTGCCTGTTGTTGACATTGGTACTGAACTTGATTTGCAACAACTGCTCCCAAGCCAGCACTTTACCAAACCGCCAGCACGTTACAGCGAGGCATCCTTGGTTAAAGAACTGGAAAAACGCAGTATTGGTCGCCCGTCTACCTACGCTTCCATTATTTCCACGATTCAGGATCGTGGTTATGTTCGGGTGGAGAGCCGTCGTTTCTATTCAGAGAAAATGGGGGAAATTGTCACTGATCGGCTGGAAGAGAATTTCAACGGGCTGATGAGTTATGATTTTACCGCGCAAATGGAAGATCAGCTCGATCAAGTTGCAAGTAATAAAGCTGAATGGAAAGGGGTTTTAGATGAGTTTTTCACTGATTTCAGTGAACAGCTTGATGTTGCCAATAAAGACCCGGAAGATGGCGGGATGCGACCCAACCCGATGGTGATTACCTCCATTGAGTGTCCGACATGCCATCGTCCTATGGGTATCCGCACGGCAACCACTGGCGTTTTCCTGGGTTGTTCCGGTTATGCGTTATCACCTAAAGAGCGTTGTAAGCAGACGATCAACCTTATCCCTGAAAATGAAATTCTCAATATTTTGGAAGGGGATGATGCGGAAACAAACGCATTACGTGCTCGTCGTCGTTGTAAAAAATGTGGTACAGCGATGGACAGTTATCTTATCGATAACCAGCGTAAATTACATGTTTGTGGTAATAATCCTGCTTGTGATGGCTATGAAGTGGAAGAGGGCGAGTTTCGTATTAAGGGATATGATGGCCCTGTCATTGAGTGTGATAAATGTGGCGCTGAAATGCACCTGAAAATGGGGCGTTTTGGTAAATACATGGGCTGTACCAGTGAAACTTGTAAAAATACCCGTAAGATCTTGCGTAGCGGAGAAGTCGCTCCACCAAAAGAAGATCCGGTTCCGTTACCTGAACTGCCTTGTGCAAAGTCTGATGCGTATTTTGTATTGCGTGATGGTGCCGCTGGCGTCTTTTTAGCCGCGAATACTTTTCCTAAATCGAAGGAAACCAGAGCTCCGTTGGTAGAAGAGCTGGCTCGTTTTAAAGACCGCCTGCCGGAAAAACTACGCTATCTGGCTGATGCGCCTGTAGCTGATGTTGAAGGTCATAAAACTGTTATCCGTTTTAGTCGCAAAACTAAACAGCAATATGCTTCTTCAGAGAAAAATGGCAAGGCAACGGGGTGGAGTGTGTTTTATGTTGATGGAAAATGGGTTGAGAAAGATAAACAGTAATAATTTTTAAGAGAGTCAATACGCTCTTTTTCTCAAAAATGAAGTTATTTTTTTCTATTAAGCCAACCTTATAGGTTGGCTTTTTTCATCTATCAACAGAATTTTAAAATATCGGCATAAAAATGTGGCTATAACTTTCGTTATGATTTTTTAATTATTCGTTATATAAATATATAACCGTGTTATAGTGGTTATATGCGATAACAGTATTATTTCTATTAGTTATAATAAATAGCAAACGGCAATATCAGGTCAAGTTTTAAGTCATAATCGTTCACAGCGTTTATTTTGGGATGGTGCTTATATGAAATTGCAACAACTTCGTTATATCGTGGAGGTGGTAAACCACAACCTTAATGTTTCATCTACGGCGGAAGGATTGTATACATCTCAGCCAGGGATCAGTAAACAAGTCAGAATGCTTGAAGATGAATTAGGTATTCAGATTTTTTCCCGCAGTGGTAAACACCTGACGCATGTTACTCCCGCAGGTGAAGAGGTTGTCCGAATTTCTCGTGAAGTATTGTCTAAAATTGATGCAATCCGGTCAGTTGCCAGTGAACATACTTATCCGAATCGTGGTTCGTTATATATCGCCACTACCCATACACAGGCCCGTTATGCATTACCTCCGGTGATTAAAGGATTTATTGAGCGTTATCCGCAGGTCTCTTTGCATATGCACCAGGGGTCGCCAACACAAATTGCGGAAGCGGTGAGTAAAGGTAATGCTGATTTTGCTATTGCCACTGAAGCGCTGCATTTATACGAAGATCTGATAATGTTGCCTTGCTACCATTGGAACAGAACGTTAGTGGTGACACAGGATCATCCGCTGGCGGGTAAAGAGAATGTTTCAATTGAAGAATTGGCAGAATATCAACTGGTCACTTATACCTTTGGTTTTACCGGTCGTTCTGAATTAGATGTTGCATTTGATAAAGTGGGCCTAAAACCTAAAATTGTTTTCACTGCTACTGATGCTGATGTCATTAAAACTTATGTCCGGTTGGGTTTGGGGGTTGGGGTTATTGCCAGCATGGCGGTTGATCCGGTGCAGGATAAAGACCTTATTTGCATTGATATGCGAGATAAATTCAGCTACAGCACAACTAAGATAGGTTTTCGGCGCAGTAGTTTCTTGCGCAGCTATATGTATGATTTTATGTGGCGTTTCGCACCTCACCTGACGCGTGATGTTATTGATCAGGCGGTTGCTTTGCGCTCAAATGAAGATATCGAAATCATGTTCAAAGAGATCAAATTGCCAATCATATAATAAAATAGTAAGGGAGATAATGACTTCCATTATCTCCCGGATTTTACTTATCAGGTTGGATTAAACTCACCACTGAAAAAATCATCAGAATCTTCTATTGACATTTTTCTGTGTTTATTAATGAAATTATCAAAACTGGCCTTAAGATCAGGATGTTCGAGCGCTTCGTAGTCTAAGACCGATATTAAGGATGAGTATTCAAAATCAATATTAACATTCTCATTAGAAGCACAACTTGATAAAAAGTTTGAATTATTACTATCGAAATTAATTCGATAGAGTTTCAGTTTTGGAATATATACCGTCTTTTCTCCGACAACCAAGGTATCTATGGCAACTGTCAGTGTGACAGTAGAATAAAAACCTTTATTTTTCCGTATGCCTAAACGAATCGTTTCTCCTTGTTTGGTAAGAAAGTCAGCGAAGTTTGCCAGCATATCTGTATTTTCGAATACAACAACATTCATGATAAAATGAAGAAAACTTTTTGAGATACTTAGACCCGTTAATGAGTCTGTGTAGCTTTTGGATTCAACTTTGCTGGTCCCCATTAAAGGGAGTTTGTTGACCACTTGAGTCCAGAATGCCATATCTGTCTTGTATTTCTCTCCATGCTTTTCTGCATGTTTATTGACATAATTAGTTGCGATGGAGGAAAGTGCAATTAATGTTTGACTTAAACTATTCGTTTTTTCCTGAACATCTTTTTGATCAGATAATTGTGTTGCTATAATGAATTGAACTAAACCATCTTTTTCTTTGTATGTATTTGTATTTTCTATATTAAAATAAGCTCCATCAATGTGGAAGAACTTATTGGCTTCATTGATTTTCTCGATATGTTCCTGGTGATTTATAATTGAGTTTCTTATATCCATAATTTTGTCCTTATTCTTTTAATTGATAATTCGAATCCAATTGATCTGTTGGAAAACGAATTCTATCTGATTGTCATTCGATTGTTTACCCAACTAAATCATCAAAATTTATTACTTAAATTCTGATGGATACTTTGAATTGACAAATTGTGTGGTAATAAAAAACAATTACTTGCTTATATGTTATGTTTAACTTGTGCCATGCTTATAAGATGGCTTTGAATGATGCCAGCATAATAAGAAGGAGGAGTTATGTCGTTTGATTTAAAAAAGGTTTGTGTTTCAACACTTTCCGCTGCAAGTAAAGAGTATGATTATTACAGCTTGCCACTGGTTGCTAAACATTTAGGTGATATTTCCCGCTTGCCCAAATCAATGAAAGTTCTTCTGGAAAATCTTCTGCGCAATATTGATGGCAACTCTGTTGTTGATGACGATTTAAAAGCGATTATTGATTGGCAAAATACCGGTCATGCAGATCGGGAAATTGCTTACCGGCCAGCACGTGTATTGATGCAGGATTTTACGGGTGTGCCTGCCGTCGTTGATTTAGCGGCGATGAGGGACGCCGTTCAGCGCCTTGGCGGCGATGTTGAGCAGGTTAATCCATTGTCTCCGGTTGATTTGGTTATTGACCATTCCGTTATGGTGGATAAATTTGGCACGGAAAACGCTTTTGAACAAAATGTTCAATTAGAAATGGAACGTAACTATGAACGTTACCTGTTTCTGCGTTGGGGACAACAAGCATTTAACCGTTTTCGTGTCGTACCGCCAGGAACCGGGATTTGCCATCAGGTAAACCTGGAATACCTGGGTAAAACGGTTTGGCATGAAACGCATAACGGGCGAGAGTTAGCTTATCCTGATACCCTGGTTGGTACTGATTCTCACACCACAATGATCAATGGCCTTGGTGTTCTGGGATGGGGAGTTGGTGGTATCGAAGCGGAAGCGGCTATGTTAGGACAACCTGTTTCCATGCTTATCCCTGATGTGGTGGGTTTTAAACTCAGCGGAAAGTTACGCGAAGGGATTACTGCGACAGATCTTGTGCTGACAGTGACACAGATGCTGCGTAAACAGGGTGTGGTTGGCAAATTTGTTGAATTTTATGGTGATGGGTTAGCTGACTTGCCGCTGGCAGACAGGGCAACCATTGCCAATATGTCACCGGAATATGGTGCAACGTGTGGTTTCTTCCCGGTGGATGAGATTACGCTGAGTTATATGCGGTTAACCGGGCGCACAGAACAGCAGATTGCTCTGGTTGAAACCTATTGTAAGATCCAGGGATTATGGCGAAATCCGGGTGATGAGCCGGTATTTACCAACAGTCTGGAACTGGATATGTCTACGGTGGAAGTCAGTATCGCCGGGCCGAAACGTCCCCAAGACCGGGTTGCTTTAGAGCGGGTACCGCAGGCATTTCAGTCAGCCATTGATCTGGAGATGAATAAAGCACAAGGAAAAGTCGCTTCAGCTCCCGTTAATCTGGATAACCAGAGCTATGAGTTAGAAGAGGGGGCGGTGGTTATTGCTGCGATAACTTCCTGTACCAACACATCCAACCCCAGTGTGATGATGGCTGCGGGTTTACTGGCGAAAAAAGCGGTTGAGAAAGGGCTTAAATGCCAGTCATGGGTAAAAACCTCACTGGCACCCGGCTCGAAAGTGGTGACGGATTACCTTAAACTTGCTGGCTTTATGCCCTATCTGGAGAAACTTGGCTTCAATCTGGTGGGTTATGGCTGCACAACTTGCATTGGTAACTCCGGGCCATTGCCTGAACCTATTGAAACTGCGATTAAGCAAGCCGATCTTACTGTCGGTGCGGTCCTGTCTGGTAACCGGAACTTTGAAGGCCGGATCCATCCTTTGATAAAGACCAACTGGCTGGCATCACCCCCATTGGTTGTGGCATATGCTTTATCCGGCAGCATGAAAAAGGATCTGACTAACGATCCTATTGGTCAGGATCAGCAAGGCAATGATGTCTATTTGAAAGACATATGGCCTGACCGCAAAGAAATTGCTGAAGCGGTTGATAAAGTTAAAGTTGGCATGTTCCACAAAGAGTACGCCGAAGTCTTTGATGGTGATGAGACATGGCAGTCGCTGAAAGTCATCAGTTCTGCAACTTATGACTTTCAGCCTGATTCTACTTACATCCGTCACCCGCCATTCTTTAGTGAGATGACAGCAGAGCCGGAGGCTATCACGGATATTCATGGTGCGAATATCCTGGCGATTCTGGGTGATTCTGTCACCACAGATCACATTTCCCCGGCGGGGAATATCAAAGCTGATAGTCCGGCAGGGCGTTATCTTCAAGAGCATGGCGTTGATCCTAAAGATTTTAACTCCTATGGCTCAAGGCGTGGTAACCATGAAGTGATGATGCGCGGAACGTTCGCCAATATTCGTATTCGTAATGAGATGATTGCGGGTGTAGAAGGCGGATATACCCGCCATATTCCATTACAAACACCATTAGCGATTTATGATGCGGCCATGCGTTATCAGGAAGAAAAAACACCATTGGCAGTCATTGCCGGCAAAGAATATGGTTCTGGTTCGAGCCGCGATTGGGCAGCGAAAGGAACCCGGTTATTGGGGGTTCGGGTGGTGATTGCGGAATCATTTGAACGTATTCACCGTTCTAACCTGATTGGTATGGGGGTATTACCACTGGAATTCCCTCAGGGCGTAAACCGTAAAACGCTAAATCTGAAAGGTGATGAGACGATTGATATTGCCGGGATGAATAACCTCAAGCCTGGTCAGATTGTACCGGTAAAAATGACTTATGTTGGTGGGCGTAAGGTGGTCATTGAGGCTCGGTGTCGTATTGATACTGGAACTGAACTGGATTATTTCTACCACGGCGGTATTTTGCATTATGTCATCCGCCATATGTTGAAATAATTTTTACATCACATAAAGATGGCACCAATATCGGTGCCGTCTTTGCCAGCTAAAATAAGTAGAAATTAAAGCTCATCAGGTAGAAAATGTCCCATTTTTCTGGCCTTGGTATCCAGATAATGAGCATTGTTAGCATTGCGGCCGGTAATTAACGGAACCCGCTCCACAATATTAATACCTGCTTCGGTCATAATTTCTACTTTTTTAGGATTGTTTGTCAGTAGACGAATAGCATGAACGCCCAGCAATTTATACATGTCTGCACATAAGGTGAAATCACGTTCATCGGCGGCAAAACCCAACTGATGATTAGCTTCTACCGTGTCAGCGCCCTTATCCTGTAACGAATAAGCACGAATTTTGTTTAGCAGGCCGATATTACGACCTTCCTGCCGGTGGTAAAGTAATATCCCTCGTCCTTCCTTGGCAATTTGAGCCAGAGCCGCTTCAAGTTGAAAGCCGCAGTCACAACGCAGACTGAACAAGGCATCACCCGTCAGACATTCTGAATGGATCCTGGAGAGAACCGGTTCATTATCAGAAATAGTGCCATATACCAATGCGACATGATCTTGACCTGTGGCGATTTCTTCAAAGCCGATCATTAGAAAATCGCCCCACGGGGTAGGTAATTTAGCCTCAGCTACCTGTTTTAATTGCATCTTATTGTTCATATGTCGATTCAGACTCGTTACAAGAATAGATTTAAGAAAATAATACCGGTCTGGGAAATCAGCTGAAACTGTACAAGAAATTTTCTCTGATTATAACGTACATCTATTCTGCCATATCTACAGCCAATTATCTGTGAAAAATCCTCAAATAATCGTATATAAGTAATTGGCATAACATCAATATGTTAAGCTGTGGACGGGTTTTTAAAATGTATACCAGTCTGGCAGGGGATAATATTGGTGGCTGCTTTTAGTTGGTGGGTTTAGATAGGTAATTGCTTCTTATTTACACTTGGTTAGTCGGAAGATATCGCAAAAAAGCGGAAAGAAGCATTTATCATGATAAATTGCTTCCTTTGCCCAGACTGGAAATGCTAATTTAATAGGCCGTTATGTCTGTTATTTGGCATAATATCCAAGCAACAATAGATAACAGGAAAAAATGTGAAATATTTTCTGATTTTATTACTGGTGTTGGTGATCTTTGTCATCTCTGTGACCCTTGGCGCAAATAACGATCAAATTGTTACTTTTAACTATCTGATTGCTAAAGGGAATTATTCCGTATCTACACTTTTGGCTATCTTGTTCGCCAGCGGTTTCGTGTTAGGCTGGGTTATCTGTGGATTATTCTATCTTCGTACTCGTTTGTCATTGGGAAGAGCTGAACGCAAGATTAAGCGACTCGAAGCACAACTGGAGCAACCGGCTGAACCTCCGGTTACTCATTCATCGCCTGTATTTAGCAAGGAATAAATCCCCATGTTAGAGCTGTTGTTTCTGTTGCTTCCTGTGGCCGCTGCTTATGGCTGGTATATGGGGCGCAGAAGTGCTCAACAGGATAAACAACAAAATGCTGATCGCTTGTCGCGGGAATATGTTGCTGGGGTTAACTTTCTCCTTTCGAACCAGCAAGATAAAGCGGTGGATCTGTTTCTTGAGATGCTTAAAGAGGACAGTTCCGCTTTTGAAGCGCATCTGACTTTGGGGAATCTGTTCCGTTCCAGGGGAGAAGTGGAACGGGCTATCCGTATTCACCAATCTCTCATGGAAAGCGCTTCTTTGACATTTGAGCAGCGCTTACTGGCGACGCAACAATTAGGCCGCGATTATATGTCTGCGGGTTTGTACGATCGTGCCGAAAATATGTTTGTTCAGCTGATGAATGAAAAAGATTTTCGGCAAAATGCCTTTCAATCACTGCTTACGCTTTACCAGGCAACTAGTGATTGGAAAAAAGCCATTGATATCGCTGAAAAATTAGTTAAATCCGGTAAACACGATATACGGGAAAAAATTGCGCATTTTTATTGCGAACTGGCTTTGCAGGAAATGAGCGGTGATGATCTTGATGAAGCTATTGGCTATCTCAATAAAGCTGTCCAGGCAGATAAAAATTGCGCCAGGGTTTCTATCATGTTGGGACGTCTGTTTATGGTCCAACAGGAATACACTAAAGCGGCGGGTTCTTTGAAATCTGTACTTGAGCAAGATAAAGAGTTAGTCAGTGAGGTGTTACCTATTCTCCAGGAATGTTACCAGCATCTGAATCAGATTGATGAATGGGAAAATTTCCTCAAACGTTGTGTCGAAGAGAATAGTGGGGCAACTGCCGAACTTTTACTGGCTGATATTATCGAGCAGAAAGAGGGCCATGAAGTCGCGCAGATCTATATCAATCATCAATTAGAACGTCATCCGACGATGCGCTTGTTTTATCGCCTGATGGATTACCATTTGGCAGAAGCGGAAGAAGGCCGGGCGAAAGAAAGTATTATTTTGTTGCGGGACATGGTGGGTGAACAAATTCGTACTAAACCTAATTATCGCTGCCATAAATGCGGCTTTACTTCTCATTCACTTTATTGGCACTGCCCATCATGCCGTTCATGGGATTCGATTAAACCTATCCGTGGGTTGGATGGTCAGTGACAATATCACAGTAATATTTCTTTGTTGGTCAAAAAGGTTAAAAAATGACATCGCATACCTTAACATCATTCGGTAAACAGATTAGCTCGCCTGTAATTGTTGCTTTAGATTATGACAATCAGGATGCTGCCTTGGCTTTTGCTGACAAAATTGATCCACAGGATTGCCGCCTGAAAGTGGGTAAAGAGATGTTTACCCTCAATGGTCCTCAGTTTGTTAAGTCGTTGCACCAGCGTGGCTTTGACGTATTCCTGGATTTGAAATTTCATGATATTCCCAATACCACCGCCAGAGCGGTAGCGGCTGCGGCTGAGATGGGGGTTTGGATGGTAAACGTTCATGCTAGCGGTGGTGCCAGAATGATGGCGGCGGCGAAAGAAGCGCTACTGCCTTATGGTCATGCTGCGCCGTTGTTAATTGCTGTCACGGTATTAACCAGCATGGAACAATCGGATCTGCAAGGTATCGGTATTGATATTACGCCAGCGCAACAGGCTGAAAGGTTGGCAAAACTCACGCAGGAATGTGGATTGGATGGTGTGGTTTGTTCTGCGCATGAAGCTACGCAACTGAAAAACGCTTGTGGTCAGGATTTCCGACTGGTAACGCCGGGGATCCGTCCGGCAGGCAGTGAAGCCGGTGATCAGCGTCGTATCATGACGCCGGAACAGGCGGTATTGGCTGGTGTTGATTATATGGTTATTGGGCGTCCGATTACCCGTGCAGCAGATCCGGCGGCGGCATTGCGTCAGATTAACCAATCTATTGCAGGAGTTATTAATGCAAGATAATAATTCGCGTCTGGTCTATTCCACCGATGGGGGCCGTATTCAGGAAGAAACCGCTAAACCTCAGCGTCCGAAAGGGGATGGTATTGTTCGTATCCAGCGCCAAACCAGTGGTCGTAAAGGAAAGGGCGTTTGCGTTATTACCGGAATTGACGCTGATGATCAGACACTGGTCAAGTTGGCGGCTGAATTGAAGAAAAAATGTGGCTGCGGTGGTTCAGTAAAAGATGGTGAAATAGAAATTCAGGGCGATAAAAGAGATTTATTGAAACAATTGCTTGAAGCCAAAGGTATGACAGTTAAATTGGCTGGTGGCTGATAAAAGGGCGGATATTCGCCCTTTAATACCTATCTGTTCGGACAATATTCTTTTACATGCGGATTTTTTTTAATTCTCTATTAATGGTTGATGATTTTTCGATTAAATACAATTAACACCCCCTTCTGAAAAGTTAAAAACATCCAGTCTGTTTCGTAAATTATTTTACGCTATGATTTTGCTATCATAATGCACTGTAGACTATTTAAGATAGTTCTTTTGTGAAAATGGGTCTCTTTATGATAAATGTGATTATTATTAAAATTATTTTTTAAATCATAAAGATAACAAATTTATTCTGTTTTTTTAGTTAAGAGGTTGACTATGGAGAACGATCATTCTACCATGAAAAACATGGAAGGTGAGAAGGCGGCAAACATCAGGGAAAACATGTTGGATGCTGTAGATGAATTAATTTACACCAGGGGGATTGCGGCGACAGGTATCGATCTGATAACGCGTACAACCGGTTCTTCACGTAAGACAATTTATCGTTATTTCGGTACCAAAGATGGGTTGGTTGAAGAAGTTCTTCGCCGGCGGGATGAACGATGGATGGGGTGGTTTACTTCATCAATAGCTGAATATAAGACGCCAGAAGAAAAATTGTTGAATATTTTTCTGGTATTACAAACATGGTTTGAAAGTGATGATTTCAGAGGATGTGCGTTTATCAATACATCTGGTGAACGGCTTGATCCTGTTGATCCGGTAAGAATTATTGCTAAGGAGCATAAAGAGAAAGTTTTTACTTACGTTCTTTCTATTTGTGAAGAAATATCACCGGATTCATCGGTGGATTTAGCCAGGAAATTTTTGATTCTGATAGAAGGCGCTATTACAACTGCCCATATAATGAATGATAGAAATTATGCTTTGGAAGCAATGAATATCGCTAAGGCATTATTGAATAAATACAATGTGAGTTAATGGAAAATTTAATTATAATTAATTAGGAGACAAAATATGTCTGATACAAAAGAAATTCGCCAGCCAGTACCGCCATTTACCCGGGAAACGGCTATTCAAAAAATTCGCTTGGCCGAAGATGGATGGAACAGCCGTGACCCGGCAAAGGTTTCATTGGCTTATTCATTGGGTACTCATTGGCGTAATCGCGCTGAATTCGTGCATAGCCGTAAAGAGGCTCAGGATTTCTTGGCCAGAAAATGGGAGAAAGAGCACGAATATCGGCTTATTAAAGAATTGTGGGCTTTTACTGATAATAGAATAGCGGTTCGTTATGCTTATGAGTGGTGCGATGATTCAGGTAGCTGGTTTCGTTCATATGGTAATGAGAACTGGGAATTTAACCAAGATGGCTTAATGTACAACCGCTATGCTTGTATTAATGATCTGCCGATAAAAGAGTCTGAACGAAAATTTCATTGGCCTTTAGGTCGTCGCCCTGATGATCATCCTGGATTATCTGATTTAGGATTGTAATTTAATAGTAAATAGAAAATTGTAGATATGGCTGGTTTATACGCGGTCGGAGGCATCACCCGATTAAGGTAGAATCGCCTTCGTTATGTTCGAGCTGATTAGTATGCCAATTTTTCAATTTGGCATACTTTTTTCGGGATAAACGCCCCTTCAAAAACTGACCACTCTTTGCTTTTAATATCTAACAGAGAGCAATTGTTAGATTGCTATTAGAGGTTAGCAACGAATTGTTTATTAAATTCAGCATTCACTTTATCACTGAGAAGTTCGTACTTTTCACTCAATGCAATTTGCTGCGTTTGTAGTTGAGATGGGTTTTTAGCAAGATCAGATGCGTGAAGTTGACCCATCTCTTCCATAAAGCCGCTAGTTAACTGACTGAAGAGTGCATCTTTACCGATAATAAAACTCGAAAAGTTCTCTTTTACGAACTCTTGTTCATTGGGACTTAAGCTTTCTAAACCTAGACGTGCCTGGTTAGCGGATGTGACATCGTCAAACGTCGCGTTAGCTGGATCAGTACCAGGCTTTAGGTATGCCGCGTCATTTTTGAAGTCACCAGCATTTTGAGTCATCGCGCTTTCTATGAGTTTTTGAGAGAAACTTCTTACCTCAAACGTAGACTGTACTGGTTTGTGGTCACTGACATTCACAAATCCATCAGTGATCACACTGGTTTCATGGTTCTGTAAGTTACCCGTTTTGTTGGTTAAACCAGTATTATCGAGCTCACCGAAATCAGGGCGATCTCGACCTTCTTTCTGTTTAATATTGCCAGTGTGCTTATCAAGCTGCATGTAGGTATGGCTATCGAGTGGTTTGAACTTAAAGCCATGTTTTGCTAAATGCGTATCATCGTGTGCAATTGGGTCGTACAGCACATCAGAGCCTTCAGCAACACGCTTCTCACGTTCATTGAGATCGCCGGTGATCAGAACCTCTTCATTCGGTTTGATCCCCTCCATCAACTTGTTTCCTTCGAATTCACGCTTTACTTCTTTGTTAGAATCCAAGTGCGCGGAAATCACGTTTAAAGCTTGGCCATTGATCTCTAAAGCGGTTTTCACCCCGCCTTTGTTACCAATGATACCGTGACGATACTCAGACTCTTTTTTCACGTTAATATCGACGCCATCTTTAGCAAAAACAGACATAGAAGTATAACTAACACCTTCACCAAGACCTTTGGTCATTACTTTCATTTTGTTTTGGCTAAGGAGGTTCATGCCATCGAGTTCTAGGTCGTTAGCAAGCAATTTAGACTCTTGTTCAGCAAACAAGACCACATCATAATCACCTTTTTGGATCAGATTCTGGAAGTAGTTCTTAGTCTCTTCCGGCATCTTTTGGTTAGCCTGGTTGTAGGTTAATGTTAAGACCTTAACGTTGCCGCTGTTCTCTTTTTTGTGCAGCTGTTGGTTCATCAGATTCAGTTTTAAATCACTGTTTTTCGATGAATCTGTATTGCTAAAGAAGCGGTTAAAAAAGCTGCGATTCTCTTTTTGTTTTAGGCTAACTTCACCATCACTGTTTTTAGTAACGCTGTATTCTTTACCAAATACAGAGCCAAACTTAACCGTATCACCTTCTTTCGCATTGGTTTTGATATTTTGAATATCCGCGAAGTCTAAACTACCTCTGTACTGACTATTAATTTGAATTGTTGACATAAATTAACCTCATATTATAAATAGGGGTGTTCGCTGCAGGGATTAAATAAAAATCCCGACAGGTAGTTTTTCTGGGATCGTTTCTGCGTTATTCGTTTGTTCAATAAAACGGTGCCATTGCTCCATTTTTTCTAACAGTTGCTGAAAGATGTTTTGCACATAACTTTGAGGCTTATTTGATAGAGAAATAATCTTATAAATCGTTAATCTACGGCTATCAGGCATTAAGCCAATACCAAAACCACCTCTAAAAGGTTCTAGCGCGTGTTCACCGATCGCGACTGCAATCGCTTCTGGAAGAGGCGTTGGTAATTCAACTGGACTGGTCAGAGATATGTGTAAATTAATGGTTGTTTCATTCTTAAATATGGTTAAGAAAAGCGCCTCACCATGATCATTAGTATCGAATGATAACTCACATTGAAATAATCCATTTTCATCGAAATCGGCACCGTTACCTAAAAAGCTGATACTTTCCTGATAGATATCCATTGTGTTCCTTCTATATATTATTTTTTGATGGTTATTCTTCTTAGTAAGAAGGATTATAAAGACGAGGGAACTGTATGATATTAAGTACAGGCGGATTTTTTTATTTTTTTAATAACTTTTATTGGGTGACGCCTCCAATCAGTTGAAGTGGTGCTTTTCGATAAAAGCGCCGATGACTTTCTCGTGGATTTCAACAGAGCGAGAGAAGCAGATGGTTTTACGAGCCAATCGTTTGATGCGCGTTCTGAGCCTCAGATTGTTACGCTCGATACGCTGTGTGAAGATTTTCCCGATCAGATGTATCTCGCGCAGGACTCTTAAGAATCTACATGCTGCTTATTTTGACTTAACTGTCCAATCAATTTCATCACACTCTTGTTCATTTCCTGTGGTTCTGGCTTCAGCGATGTCAGCAAGGGCTACAGAAAGTAGAATAGGTACCCCGATATCGATAGCTTCATTCAGATAGGCATTGATTTCAGCCTCACTGGTCAAGTATTCAGTGGGGTCATATCTGCTAAACTTTTCTTCCATGTCTTGTCTCTCCATCCTCTAAACACTGAAATTTCAATTAATCAGAAACAGTGAAATATCAACTAGTTTTTGACAGATATTGGTTGGAGATCATGGGGTCTACCTCAAATCCGTAATGATCTCTCTCGCCGCCGAACATAAGCTGCCGGAAATCTACCAGGATGACATCACTACCGATGTAGAGTCTCTGGTGCGATTCGATGGTTTACGTCTGGTCTGGCTGTTGCGGTCTTGCGGCAGCGTTTTGGTGCCAACGGAAGTTGGCGTTAATCCGATCTATATCACCCATTGGTTGTGGTCTAACCACGGCCAGCAGGTGGTCCCGTTCTCTGTGGATACCCGCACGGGGTTGATTGAAAAAATCGACTTCGAACTTGATGCTCTCCCCGTGGCTTTCGTACCGTCATTTTTTTGATCCTCCTGATTGATGCGCGCGGACAAGGTGGGGAGGGGCTCCCCGCCTTAGTTTGGTATTTCAGATGATGCAAAGGTACGTTTTAATTATCTATAAATGAGAAAGGTGCTATACCGACGATTTTTGCTGTTGTGAGATTATGGTGCAAATTTACCGTAATAACAGAATAAATTATTGCGCCATCAGCCGTGAATGTCGCCTCCCGCCGCCGGCGTGAAGAAATAACTGTTGGTTCCAACTTGGGTTCATAACCGCCGCCAAGGCCGGTATCATGTACTGATTTCATGTTTATTCTGTTAAGTTCTTCACGGCAGGCAACAAAGGTAATTTCGTCATACTTTGCCATTCTCTTGTCTGATTTCATCAGGGCAAAAATATCAGACAGTTTTTTACGGTTTCCTGCTTCTGGGCTAATTACCAGTGCATCAAATTTACTGATAGTCGTGTCGTCCGCTCTGTTTTTCCATATTGCTGCTTTAACTTCTTCATCAGGCATTTTTTCATAATACTTGATACCGTAATTTCTTACCCTGCCATGATTCGATCTATTAGCTTCTACTCCGGTAGCAAGCAGATAGTTTTCAACATCATTAGCAGTCATATTTTGAATATCGTTTATGGTAAAAGTTTTATCACCTATTTTTACATTAGCCAGACTTGCTGTGTTACCTGCTTTAATTGTTGCATAAGGTTGTATATTCAGACCACTATTACCCAATGTGACATCAAAAGGCGAGTTAAGTGGATCTTCTGGTGCTTCCAGCAATGTTTTACTATGAGGGCCGAGAAATTGAATTGTCTTACCCGCCGGTACTTGTGTCCCTGCACTGTCAGAGAAAAAGTATCCGTGTGAGCTTAATACTAATTTATTAGCCGGTTCATTCGGTACCGTCCATAATTGGAATGCACCACCTAACTCAATTTTTTGTGGTTCTAACTGAGGATAGCTTTCATGTAAATGTTTAATCCTGGCTTCCGCTTTTGTTTTTCTAATATCACCTGTTCCAATCTCTGTTTCTGGTTTCTTATTGGCTTTCCTCCATTCTCTCACTCTGTTTCGGTAATCAGTTGCCGACTCATTAGGCATTTTTTCAGGTTTTCCATCACCCACGCCCATGACATTTCGGTGTGATTCATTTATGTTTATTTTGATATTTGTTAGTGGAATTTGACTATTGCCCTTGCCAGAATAAGGCCGGATAATATACTCATTTCTACCTTTAAATATGGCATATTCCGCTCTGAATCTATTTTCCGTTAACAGGGCTGAATTATTCTCCAGTAAATAATCAGAATTACTGAAATCAAATAACGTATTTTCATCATTGACGTAATATTTTGTTCCTACAATACGTGATTCTTCCAGCGCAGAAAAACCACCACTGACTTTCTTATCAATCATTTTATTATCGATAGAAGTAAACCATGTTGGGTAACGATTATAATAGATATGCAGCATCTCATGATATAAGGCAATTGCAGGTTCACGAGAACGCCAAGGTTCCTCGGCAATTTTTTCTTCCATGCCAATCAGGTGATTCTCTGGATCAAAGGCGATACTGCTGCCGGCGCTGTTTTTGGCGTAAAATTGCCCATTTTTTTCACGGACAATGGCACTCATCGTCGGAGGCTGTATATTAAAACCCTGTTTTTCAAGTTCCTGAATAACGATATTTCCAGATGGTATTTGGTCTATTTCGTTTAGTGCATGAGTGACTTGATTAATAAATAATTCATTACCTGTTATTGTGATCCCGATAGGCGGAATATCAACACGGTTACTCTCTATCGATGTATATTGAGCCGTTCTTGAGATATTACCTGAAGTATATTTTGGTATTGGTGTGAATGGTATTTCCTCAATGGCAAGGGCAATTTTATTTATCTCTGATTGATTGGGTAATTGATTTTCAAAGGAAAATGTTTCTTTCAGTAAATCAGGAAGTTCGGTTTTGATAGCATTAATTTTTTCAATTGAAATACTCGGATTGTTTTGTAATGGTAGAATAACTTCACGGATCCAAGCCTGCTGGATATCTGCTACCTCTGTGCTGAGTAGAGCGGTCTTATCTCCAAGTTTTAGCGATTTTTCGAAAAAATGTGTTAATGTTTCAGTAATATCTGATAGTTTATCGATATCATATCTTTCACAATTTTTAAATGCAGTATTGATATGAATGAATGCATCCAATATCTTATCATGATTAATATTACTGTGTGCTGCTTCAAGTTCCTGATCTATTTTTTTACTTTGCTCCAGGATAAGAAATTTATTAGATACATCGGCATGAGTAACCCAATGCCCATTTTTATTTAATTTAACCGCAGGCCAGTAACTAAGTTGTTTGGGGTAAGCCGGGTTAACGACACGCCAAGTATGATTTGCTTCATCCCATTTGACTTGATAATTAGCGCCAGATTCCTTTATATAGTAGTTCGGTTTTACGGCTGCTTCTACATTAGCAGGGCGTATTGAATAAATCCCTTTATATATTCCTTCATTTGAATGAGGCACTATTCCGTCGAATGGAAGATGACTGACTTTCCATTCACCTTTAAGTTTACCTAATCCTTTAGCGCTTTTGCCAAAAATATCAGCGAAACTTTTCTCAAGTTTAATACTATTTCTCATTGCACCAACTGCGCTTATGACTCCTCGGTAAGTTAAGGTCAGAGTCGATCTGATAGGTAAAGGTTCGATTAAATCAATTAATCCGCCGAGTATAATACTGGAAGATTGGCGTAAGGTGATTATGCCATGCTCTGGCAATGTTCTGATGACAGCTTGAATTAACGCTCTTCCGGACAGACCTGCTTGTCTGAGGCGTAATGTAGTTTGTGTTACTTTTGCCGCCATTGATTCAGTCAGTGACATGCCTAAGGTGGCAACAACTAACAGCACATTTGCTGTATCAAAGATAATTGAACCAATATCTTCTCCCGTTAATTTATATTCACTATCGGTTGTTGATTTATAGATAACATTATAGAAAGGAATAAGAATGGTTGCTGCTATATGCCAACCCGAGGTAATATCCAGCGCCTGTTTGCTTTTTATTGCGATATCATTTAGGCCTTGCTGTATTATTGTTGCGGTAACAGAAAGTAAGTTTTCTTCTTTATAAAAATTAAACTTAGGCGAACCGGTGAAACTAATTCCTACATTCATTCCTGAAGTTATACTATAATAATCATTCCAAAATGCATCGTAAGAATGTTTATATCTGCTTGTTTCTGACAAACCAATTAGAGTGTTAGAACGCTCATAGCCAATCGGAAAAAGCCTTTTCCCAGTAGTGACCATCATATTTGGCATTAATATTCCGATGCCTATCTCCATTTTTAGCTCAATTAAAAATAAGGCATTGGGTCTAGACATGGCACGTAAGGTGGGATGACTATCAACCTGCTGTTGGGTATATTTTTTTGCTTTTATTCCGCCTTGTATTGTTGAGACAACCAACCAATTACCTTGATACATTTTTATCATGGCGACATTTCCCATACCCTGTTCGACTGAATAGAGAAAAGCTTCTTCTGGTGGGTTAATAATTTCTTCGACAGTTAATTGCGCAGCAGGAGATGAAAATATTAATTTACTGAGTGAAATGGATTCATAATGACTGTATTGGTTTTTGTAAACATTAAATTGCTCATTAAAGTTGTATTGTGAATCAAATTTATCTCTCTTTTTGAAATCGATAAAAGAAAAGTATCCTGCCGGCTTTACATTTTTTTTATTGAAAGGGTTAAGTTTTATCTTGTCATTTTCAAATAATTTTATTGTTTTTAATGTGGAGTAATTAAATGCCTGTTCCACATTAGCATTCTCTTTTCTCATTCGATAAATGATTGCCGCTGTTAAAATAATACAGCCTTCCATATCAATATGTTTTGATTCCTGGGTAAGAACATGATCAGTATCATATTGAATATTATGTTTTTTAAATAATAACTCAGCCTGATCTTGGGAGAAAATAACATCGCGATAATCACCATGACCTTTAGTCATTTTTCCTACTTTAGGCGCAATTTGATAAAGCAGGGCACCTAACGAAGATAAAACTAATAAATGATATTTAGCTGCTTGTAGTGTTTGCAATTCAAAAATGTCTTTCTGGCTATATTCGGTGCGATTTTGGTTTTTTAGTGCTATCTCCTCTTTGGCTAATTGGGCTAATAATATATCATCACCAATATTAATACTTTGATTTGTTTCCGTGTGAATAATGGGTATGCCTGGGTTAATATTAGTTGAGGTAATTAGCTTCGCTACTTTTTCAATTCCTTGTTTATACGAATTAAAAAGATCTTCTTTATCTTTAATTCGTTGGTTATAATCTGACTTTTCTTTATCACTTAACTTTATATTGCCATCTGACATAAAAGTTAGCAGTGCATCTGAATAGATTTCATCATCGATATCTCCTGTAGAAAATGCTTCACGATATATTTTCAGTAGAGGTTCTTCGGGATTGATACCTAATTCGTCCCATATATCTATTTTGCTTTTATCTATGGCGGTTTCATCTTTATGCAGATTTTCCAGTTTGTTAAGAATCTCCATCTTTGCCAGTAGAGTATTTATTGCTGCATCACTATCTGTTTTCTTATAATCTTTTATAAAAATAAGGTTAAGGACGTTATTTATTGTATGCAGTAAGTCGGAATATTTTATTTCGGAATAGTTTTCAAAAATTATGCTCAACTTTTCTTTTAAAGAGTTTTGGAATTCAGGTGAATATTGACGATAAGAAAATAGATTTTCAACTATGTATAGGCTCGTTGATTTAATATCGGATGTGATCCAGGTTGGGTAATTCTGATTACCCTTCAACAGAGAGACAAATACCTCATCGCTATTCTTATTACATTTATTATTTTTGCAATCGTTATGACTATTACTCTGGTATTCCCAATATTTTCCCTGGATTACAGTATGTTCTGTTTCTTCTTGATCAGGATAACGTTGATTCCAGGACGAAGATTCTGCTATTGGCGATAAAATGCTGTTATTTTCTTCTTTTACATAGGGTACATTGCTATTGGTATTTTCAATATCATAATCGGAATGTGACATATAATCCTCCTAGTTGATTATATTTATAGATGAAAAATAAGAACTTCAATGTTGTTATATTTTTTTACAATTTTTTCACTGCATTTACTAAATTAATGGGAGGATGAATGGGGATGATTATCAGCATTAACTGAATCACTACCACATTGATCTGATTTATATTGATTACTATTGATAATTAAATATTACCCATAATCTTAAAATCACATTAATCAAGTTGGTCAATTATAATCAAAGTCAATTAATTTAAAATACTAATTAATGTAAGTAGAAATTATTAATTTATTTAATTATATATAAGTATTTACTTATTATTTTTTATGATAAGTGTCTTAGTGAACCTCCCGTATCAGGTGAACGACAAGGAGGTTACAGGTTGATTGTAGCGATTTAACTGATGACTGAGATGATAAGAGGAATTAACAAATCCTTTGTAATGAATCAGATACCAGATACAGATGGGGTAGGGGACAAGGAATGAAAAAACAGGCGTTAAAGAAGACAGTATTCAGAAAAAAGATATTTGATGTGGCATGATCAGACGCATTTCAGCCGCGTATTCAGGGACGGGGTCAACTGAACGACTACTGCGCGGCTGAAAATAAAACTATAAAATTATTTTGTTTATTTCTGCTTGGTATTTGTATTGATGTCATCAGATCTTTCTTCTGACTGTTTATTGATCGTTTCCTTCTCAGTGCAAACTTCGCTGTCACACCATTCGGCTTCTTTGATGATAGCAGGCAGACGTCGGGTCTTATCTAAGAGAAGACAGGTTACATCGGGTCGTGAATAGTGTCCGGCGGGGTCTGCAACCGATTTTGCTAAGGTAATCTCACTCAGATCGATATCTGCGTACAGTAACCCTTCTTCGTTAGGAGCTAGTGGTTTAGCTAATTGTTTGCCGTCTGGTCCGTAAATACAGGCATAGCCTCCACCGGTTTCAAGCAGGGATTTATGTGTTTCAGTCTTGCAGAGCATATCAATCATTTCTGGTGAAACCAGGGCACAGGCGCCAATGAAGAAACATTGGCCTTCCAGTGCATATACACTACTGACGGCGGTATTCATTTCACCTGACAGGCCATGAACGCGCCCTTTATAGACAGAAAAACTTGGCCATGAACCAACATGGATTTGTTCATCCTGAGCAAACATGGCGTATTTTGATAAAGGTTGAATATGTTCCCAGCAGTTTAAGGCGCCAACTTTACCAAGAGTAGTCTCAGTAATACTTAAACCGCTGCCATCACCTTCACCAAAAACCGTTCTTTCCACATGAGTGGGTTTTAATTTTCTGCGTACCAGTAACGTCTTACCTGTCTGGTCGATAATAGATTGAGAAATGTAAAGACTGCCTTTATCTTTTTCACTGAAACCGAGCACCACCATAATATTATTATCGGCGGCGGCCTGCTCAATTCTCTGATATTGCTGACTATCGAGAACTAATGAATTGTTGTGATATTGCTTGAAGAATTGCATACCCCAG